>JAEZQV010000126.1 GCA_023441125.1 Bacillota bacterium | reverse complement strand
CTTGCTAAGAAATAGTAAGAATCTTTTGGATAATATGTCGAAAAATAGAAGGATTTTGCGAGAAAAATAACGAATTATGTAACAATTTGAAAAATAAGGGGGAGTGCCTACCATGAAAGGCGTCCGGTTGCCACTCAGTATGCAGCTGGCCTGTATGTTCGGATTGACCATAATTCTATTATCTGCAATGATATCCACTGCAATTTTTCATCATAGTGGCGCGATTGACAGCTTCGACAAACTACTGAAAACCACAACCAGTGAAACCATTATCATCAAAGACGCCCATGTTGACTTTACCCGTGCGTTGCTTGATATGCGTGGCTTTTTAGTATACAATGATACCGCCTACGCCCAGAGCTACCGCGACAACTTCAACAAAAGTTTAGCGGCGGTAAAGGTGTATAATAGCAAGGTCACGAACCGGGACCTTGCTGATGCCGGGCAGAAACTGGAAGGGTTGCTGACGGACTACTTAACCCTCGGGGAAAAGGTTATTGCCGCCAAGCAGAGCAATGCTCCCACTCTTACTGCCCTGACGACCGAAGGCCGAAAAGTGGTCAGCGAGATTGACGCTCAGTTTAAAAAAATATCCGAACTGCAAAACCAGAACCTCGTGACGCTCACCGGTAATCTGGTCAAAGGCGGGCAGGCCGACAGCCGGTTGATCACCCTTGGCAGCATAATTCTTGCTTTGGCCATCATCGGCTTTGCCATTTGGTATGCCCGCAACCTGACGCAGCGGCTGGGCAGGCTGCACAGCGACCTGGGAGCCATCGGCCAACTGGACTTGTCTAAAGCCGACATTTATCCTACCCGCAATGATGAAATCGGCGATATGGCCCTTGTTGTTATTACTATGAAAAAAGCTTTAAAGGATTTTACCCATAAGGTTCAGACCAGTGCCGATACCCTGGCGGCTTCCGGCGAAGAACTGAACGCCACTGTGGAAGAGCAGCTGAAAGCCTCCGAAACGGTATCGCAAAGCATTGAAAGCATCGCCGCCGGCGCCAGCAACAACGCCCAGAGCATTGCCGGCATTTCTGCCACCATTCAGCAGCTTTCGGCCGGTTCGCAGCAAGCCAAGGTGAGCGTCGGCACCGTAGCGCAGGATGCCCATACCGCCGTCAAGGAAGCCGACCACGGCATGGTTCTGCTGCAGGAAGTCGTTGCCCAAAACAGGATAATCGGCGAGACCATGACCGCCATCACCGGTGTATCTGCCGAACTGGCCCAAGGCTCCGACCAGATCAAAAGTATTGTTGATCTGATCCGCGGGATCGCCGGTCAGACAAATTTACTGGCGCTCAACGCGGCTATCGAGGCGGCCCGGGCGGGAGAAGCCGGCCGCGGTTTCGCCGTTGTGGCCGATGAGGTGCGGAAGCTCGCCGAGCAGAGTGCGGCCGCTACGGCCAATATTGAAGAGATTATCAACAGTATGGCCGGTGGTATTGATTCCATGGTCCGGACGGTTGACGGCGCCCGCGCCGAAGTGGCCAAAGGAACGGCGGCTGCGACCGACACGCAGCAGGGCTTTGAACAAATATTGGCCAAGCTGGCCAATGTCCGCACCGGTGTGGAACACATCAATACTGTAATCGCCGATATGGCCAGAGGCACACAGACGATGGTGCAAGGCATTGACACCATTAATAAAGTTGCCGAGCAGACTTCGGCCAATACCCAGGCCGTAGCCGCCGCCAGCCAGGAGCAGACGGCAAGTCTGCATGAAATCAGCCGCAGCGCCGAGTCACTGGCTGATATGGCCAGTGAACTGAATCATGTAGTGCAGCAATTTAAAATGTAAATTTGTCCAATAAGGGCACCCCGGCAAAAAAACGAGCCGGGGTGCTTTTTTCTGCATTAAATATTCCTTAACCACAAATCATATAAACAGGACTTTAAGGAGGGTGAGCTATGTTCGATAACCGTACTCATGCCGGACAACTTCTCGCGGAAAAACTGGCTTCGCGTCACCTGCGTTCGCCGTATATCCTGGCAGTTCCTCGCGGCGGAATCGCAGTGGCGGCACCGATTGCGGCCAAACTGCAAATAAACATGGCTGTGCTTATTGCCAAAAAGATAGGACATCCGCTTAACCCGGAAGTGGCCATTGGCGCGATTATGCCGGACGGCAGTCTGATCCACGACAATCAATATGTCAGCGGCATCGGCGTTACCCAGGAGCATTTTGATCAACTGACCGCGGAGGCTCGCAGAGTTTTTGAGGAGCGGGTCCGGGTCTATGAAGCCATGCTAATAAAAAATCACGAAGTCAAAAGCCGGGATATTATTATTGTCGATGACGGCATTGCCACCGGCTATACCATGCTGGCCGCCGTCAAATGGCTGAAGAAATGGAATCCGTCCAGCATTACCGTCGCCGTGCCGGTAGCGCCGACCGATATTACCAAGAAACTGCGGGATGAGCAGGTGGAAGTGGTCTGTCTTGACGAGCGTGATGTCTTTACGGCTGTGGGCAGCTATTACAAAAGATTCGAAGATATGACCGACAAGGAAGCGCTGGAGTACCATCGCCTGGCGCCCAATGCCGTCGTCAGGTTATAATTTAGTCCATCCATAATAATGACTTAAGACAGGCAGGCGCCTGTCTTTTCTTTATCGCCGCGGGGGCCGGCAACATCACCGCCCGCAGCTGTTAATTGCCGGCGGCATATCTGGCTAACCGCTGGGACAGTGTGCCGGTATGTATTTCAAACAAGTGATTGTCGAAGTCATAAAAATATAGCGACCGGCCTTCGCCTGCGACCCGGGGACGCGGCGGCTTGACGTCCAGTCCCAGCTCCCGGATGCGCGTTACATAGGCGTCAAAATCTTCTTCCGGAATTTTAAACGCTACATGGTTGTAGGTCCGGGTGGGCAGCGAATCTCCCTCCATAATGGCAAGCCATTGTCCGCCGACCATCAAGAACTTCTCACGGGATAACGAAAAGGTATTGTCGCCGCTGGCATAGACCTCTTCGGCATCAAAGATGTGCCGGAAAAATTTCGTAGCTAACTCCAGGTCCTGCACGATGAAAGTGATATGACTAACTCCTTCAACCATACGATCGCCTCCTGGACAGTGGTTTTTTGGAATGCTTCCGTACCGGCTGCCTGAAATCCTGCCAATACGCTATTTAAATTCACCCGACAGGAAATCGAACACGAAAAAAATTATCAGCATCATTAGGGAAGTGCCGGCCCAACCCCAAAGCGGCCGGCTGTAGTGTATGCGTATGACTGAAAACATTCCGATATCAAAAAAAATGGACGCATACCATGACCAGCCATGATTATAAGTAAGGCTGCCTACC
>JAEZQV010000103.1 GCA_023441125.1 Bacillota bacterium | reverse complement strand
GCCGCTGCCAAATGGCTGCCCGACAAAGGGGCAAGCAGAATCAATCAGCTAAGTTTAAAAAAACTGAGCGCGGTGGAAATTATTGAAAAGGCGGCCCTCCTTATGCAGGCAGGCCATATGCCGGATGCACTTTCCTACTATGATTATGCAATCATGGTTAGCAAACGTTCCGGCAATCCCCGGGAAATCGGCAAAGTATTCCTGATGATGGGTGATGCTTCGCGCGATATAGGCAATTTCTCGCTGGCTTTGAGCGGCTATGAAGGAGCCGAGACATATTTCACCAAAGAGCAAATTCCACTGGATATGGCAAAATTAGCTTATTCGCGCGGGGTCTGTTTCCAGCTGTGGGGCAAGCATAAAGAAGCCTATGGCTATTTTGAAGAAGCGCGAAGCTTATTTGTAACCAGCGGTGATTTGAACAGCCTCCACCAAACGCTCTCCCGCATGTCACTCAGCCTTGATTTTTTAAACCCCGAGGATGCCATTAGGGCTTGCAACGAAATTCTTGATTATTTCACGCAGCGAAAGTCGCAGTTTACCCAGATAAAAGCAGCAGGCAACCGCTAGCTGCCACTAAACATGCAAACACCCGCTCGCCACCGTCCAAAGTGGCTTGCGGGTGCTTTTCATAAGAGCAGACGCGATCACCAACTAACTTATCTAGCCTGGGTAGCGCTTTGCTTTGTTCTGCTTTTTTCCCCCAAGCTCCGGCAGCAGGAATAAAATGGCGCTATATAGCAGATAGCCGATACTAATATACAAAAATACCCGGTCCATGTCGGCGCCGGCCAGTGGAATAATAACATAGGAAGAAAGCAGGAACGCCCCGGCCATTTGCAGCGTGCTGATAAGACCCCCGGCACTCCCGGCGTAAACCGGTCCAATTTCCGGCAGCGACATGGGCAGAGACATAACGAGGGGAACGGATGCCCCCAGCAGAATTCCATTGAATAAAAGCAGCAGGCAGGTAAGTGCGCCGAAGGGAACCAGCCAGGCTAAGTAAGAAACCATTGCGCCGAGAATCACCATGGGAGCCAAACAAGGTTTTGTTACGCCAATTCTGGCGAAAACCACGGGGCCGGCAATAGCGCCGATCATAAAAGCCAGGGACAGAAAAGCGGCAACCAAGCCGGCCAAGACTGGGCTGACGCCTTTAGCTTCCGTAAGGGCATTGGCTAAATAGCCACTTTGGGTAACAAAGGTGCCCATGTAAAAAAACATAGCCAAAGCGCCAAACCAGATATATTTACTTCTGGCAACGACTCCTAAATACGCAGCGATTGGCTGAATCATAACCGCCGGTGCCCCGGCCGGTTTGGATTCAATAAGCAGCAGCCATACAATCAGGATACCCAGGCTGAGTATCGCCGATACCGTAAATGCTTGCTCAATGGATGGAAAAAGCGCCGAAGTCGCCAAAGCAATCGTAATACCGGTAGTCGCACCGGCTATATAGATTCCCATCACCATACCCAATTGCTGTGACGGAAACCAGGCCCCCAGTATTTTGACAACATTCGCATTAAGGCAAGCCAGGCCACAGCCAAGCATAAACATCCAGGCGAAAAGCACGGCAAAACCGGTCGGGTAAATACGTCCGAAACTGCTTAGGACAGTAAGTGTCAGTCCAACCGTTATGACATTTTTAACACCATACCGGTCGGCTAAGGCGCCAGCAGGTATACCAAACAGCGCGCAGGTTAACATTGGCGCCGCTAGAACCATCACAAACTGACTGGGCTGGAGCTGTAAGGCCGGTATAATTTTGCTGGCCAGCCCACCTATTTGATATATTAAGAAGTTTAAGGTCAAGTGAGTAAGAAAGATTATCAGGAGTATTATCCAGCGAAAAGAGTCAGCTCTACGGTCGATCACATCACTCATTTCA
Source organism: Bacillota bacterium (assembly GCA_023441125.1). The sequence continues at coordinate 1,364 of JAEZQV010000103.1, read as the reverse complement.
CAACTTCCCCCCATTTATTATACGCTGTTACACATGGCAAAAACGAGGAAAGCCGGCAGACATACGCCGACGGTTTCCTCGTTCTTATTACATTTGGCAGTTTTTAAATGTTAAAATAGGCCAACAATCTTACCGCTGTTGTCAATATCCATCCTGACGGCGGAAGGCTCCTTCGGCAAGCCGGGCATGGTCATAATTTCGCCGGTAATAGCTACCAAAAAGCCCGCGCCGGCGGCCACCCTTACTTCCCGGACGGTAATTTTAAAGCCGCTGGGACGCCCCATTTTACTCATATCATCACTGAGGGAGTACTGGGTCTTAGCCATGCAAATCGGCGTCTTGTCAAAGCCCAGGGCCGTCAGTTCCTGAATGGTTTTTTCGGCGGCCGGCGTGTAGTTAACGTCGTCCGCACCGTAGATCTTGGTGGCAATAGCCTTGATTTTATCTTTTATCGGGGCTTGTTCATCATAAGCAAAGCTGAAATTACTCGGTTTCTCGCAGGCTGCCAGTACTTTTTCCGCCAGCACCTGTCCGCCTAAACTGCCTTTGGCCCATACTTCCGACAACGCCACTTCGGCCCCCAGGGCACTGCATTTTTCTTCAACAAACGTTAGTTCCTTAGCAGTATCGGTGGGAAAAGCGTTAATGGCAACCACCGCCGGCAGACCAAACTGCTGAATATTTTCAATATGCTTGGTCAGATTGGCCAGGCCTTTTTCCAGGGCGGCCATATTCTCACCGGCCAGTTCGCCCTTGGGAACGCCGCCATGCATTTTGAGCGCCCGGACGGTAGCGACGATAACAACGGCACTGGGCCGGAAACCGGCAAAGCGGCACTTGATATCGATAAACTTCTCCGCTCCCAGGTCAGCGCCGAAGCCGGCCTCGGTAACACAGTAATCGGCCAGTTTAAGCGCGTATTTCGTCGCCGACACGCTGTTGCAGCCATGCGCAATATTAGCGAACGGGCCGCCATGCACAAATGCCGGCGTATTTTCCAGCGTCTGGACAAGGTTCGGTTTAATGGCGTCTTTAAAGAGCAGGGTCAGGGCGCCGGTTACCTTAAGATCGGCCGGCGTTACCGGTTTGCCGTCATAGGTATAAGCAACAATAATCCGGCCAATCCGCTCTTTCATATCGTCAAGGTCCTTCGACAGACAAAGAATCGCCATCAGTTCCGAAGCCACCGTAATATCAAAGCCTGTTTCCCGGGGCACACCGTTGGCTTTGCCGCCCAGTCCGCAAACGATATGGCGCAAAGCGCGTTCATTCAGATCAAGTACACGCCGCCAGGTAATACGGCGGGGATCAATGCCGAGAGCATTGCCGTGGTGCAGATGATTATCAAGGATGGCCGCCAGCAG
>JAEZQV010000038.1 GCA_023441125.1 Bacillota bacterium | reverse complement strand
CAGGGACACTATCGCCTACGGCCCCTATTTTGCACTAAGCGCAATTGTTGCTTTATTAAAATAAGCGGCCTGCTTTTTCAGGCGTTTAATTAATGCGGAGCAGTATTTTCCGGCTCGCCGGCCTGATATATGACATAGCCGTTTTTCTTGACTTTGGCCTTATACATGGCAATGTCCGCATTTTTAAGCAGTTCTACCGTAGTGGCGCCGTGCTGCGGATAAAAGGCCACGCCTATGCTGGGGGTCGGTGATATCGCGCTGCCTTCGAGCCATACAGGCTCGGCAATAAGCGCCAAGATATTCTTAATTGGCAAGTCGGCGTTCTGCTCGGTAACATTCCTCAGGAAGAGCACAAATTCATCGCCGCCAAAGCGGGCGCCAAAAATGTTTTCCCCAAACAATGATTGAATCCGGCGGGCAATAACAATAAGAAACTGATCACCGGCATCATGTCCATATTGGTCATTTACCAGCTTAAAATTATCCATGTCCAAAAAAACTACTGCCCCGCCTGCCGAAATATCGGCATTGCGCAACTCAGCGTTTAATAATTTCTGAAACGAAAGACGGTTCGGCAAGCCGGTGAGGGCATCATGATACGCTTGCTGCCGCAGTTTGTTTTCGGTATAAATTATTTTGCGAAAGGCTACTAGCCCGACCAAAATAAAAGTAATGGCCGCAACAACCGCAAGCATAAATACATTTTTCTTAGCCTGAACAGCGGTAGCCAGAGTATCATTCGTTTTTTCGGCTATGTCCCGTTCATGAAACGCTACGATCAATTTCATGCCGTTGTTTGCGCGCTCAACATATAAAAGGCTGTCCTCCATCAGGTCCTGCGCATCGCGCAGCGTGGTATCTTTGGCGGGATTAATGATTTGATACACGGTGTCTTTATAACCCAGCCAATTCTTCACAACATATTCTCTGAGGACCTTCTCCTCATCGCGGTAGTTAAAATCATTGATATAGTCTTTATCAATCATTTCAATCTGTTTCATGATCTGTGCGTGCATATATATTTTTTTATCCTCATTTACCGAAGCGATGTACCTTGCTACTAACCACGGAACTTTATTAATTTTCTCCTGTGCTTCAACAACCAGGCTTAATTGCCGGACATTTTCCTGTTGCACAGTCTGTACACTTTTTTCGATAGTGGCTAATTCATCGGTAACAAAACTCCGGATGTAAAAAGTGATGGTTAGCATAGTTGCAAATAATACGGCAAGTACAAGTTTGCTGGACATGATTACATTCCTCCGACATGATCGTGCTCCCCATATTCTACTGTGATAGGCAGTTTTCCTGCCCGTCGGTACTATTCGTTAACAATGTCTTGCCTGTTAGGCTGATGTTGTGGATTTGTTACAATCTGTTGCAATACATTTTATCATAAATAAAACCCTCCTGTGTTATTACAGGAAGGTTTGTTGCCTATTCTTCTTCGTCCTCGAAAGGCGCGTCGAAGTTCGTATATACTTCCTGGATATCGTCATGATCTTCCAGGGCTTCTAACAGCTTCGTCATTTTCGCCGCTTCGTCGTCGGCCAGACTGGTGGTAGTCTCCGGTACCATGGTAATCCGCGCAACTACTGTCTCTATATTGTTGTTTTCCAGTGCTTCCTGGACTTTTTCAAAGTCATCCGGGTGCGTAGTAATTTCAAATTGGTCATCGGCTGCCTCAAAGTCCTCTGCGCCGGCATCCAGGGCCATGAGCATTAATTCTTCCTCATCAATACCGTCCTGCTCAACGACAAATATGCCTTTTTGTTTAAACATCCAGTTGACACAGCCGGATTCGCCAAGGTTACCGCCGTATTTAGAAAACAAATGCCGTACGTCGGCTGCCGTTCGGTTGCGGTTGTCCGTCATGGCCTCAACCATAATGGCAACACCGCCGGGACCGTAGCCTTCATAGCTGATTTCTTCGTAATTGCTGCCTTCAAGCGCTCCGGAGCCTTTTTGAATAGCCCGCTGGATGTTTTCTTTTGGTATATTATTCTCTCTGGCTTTTTGCAATGCCAATTTTAAGCGCATGTTGCCTGTTGGATCAGCGCCGCCCATACGCACTGCGATGGTAATTTCCCGGCTAATTTTGGTAGTAACCTTACCGCGTACGGCATCCATCTTGCCTTTTTTGTGTTTAATATTGGCCCATTTAGAATGTCCCGACATCGTAATACTCCTCTCAGACTATGTGAATCGCCAATATTGTAACATACTTGGACGCCAGTTGGCAAAGTACATTTTGCTAAATTTATCAATAATGCCTTTATGAAGTCGGTGACTGCCATATAATTTTTATGATTGTCCGCTCATTTTAGCTCCCGGGCTGCTATTGCCGTTAATTCCGTTAAACATGTCATTTTCCAGGGGAAACGGGAACTGAACATAGGTATTAGGAACTTCACCAACAACAACATATTCGGCGATGGGCACCTGAGTATTCACGCTGACACTCTGGCTTACCAGCGGGACCACAATCCGGATTTGCGTGGTGGCAACCAAATACACCATGTGACGGGTTTGGTTGATACCGGCCTGCTCGAATTTGTCGATAACCTTCACCTGAACCGTCCCCATAGGAATAATTGTAACGGTAATTTTTGGCCCCATACTTGCCAGCAGTTGGCTGCCCAGCACCTGACCGATGGGAATATCTATTTTCTCCTCGGTTATTTCCTGTAAAGCTTCCTGAACCTTGATGGTTGTATCTGCTCCCAAGCGGTTGAATTCCATGGTATTGGGCTGGATCAGCACCACCCGTCCCCGTTCATCCAGGGTGACATTTAACAAGGTTTTGGGATCCACCGTAAGACTGACCTGATTATTAATTACATTATTAATAGCTTGGGTTGCAATCAGGGTGGCTCTGGTTTCGGCAATGGCCATCAGTGTCGGCTTCAAATGAGACTCAACCTGCCAAAAGAAAAAGACCAGCAAACTTATCAGCAATATAGATACAAGCGGGAAGAGTTGGAGTGTACGCCTGCGCCGTACAGAGAAACGCATGTCTTCCCCTCCTTCAATTCGCTACGCGGGTGTGATTATTATATATATGGGGAAAACTGGTTAGTGGTTACAAAAAAATAAAAAAATAACCTGGACCGCAGCTTGCGAACCAGGTTTGTCGGCATTATTCAATGATGATACGGTGATAATTCTTTTTACCCTTGCGAATGAGCAGGCTATTGTCGGTAAACAGGTCAGCCGCAAGCAGCAAGTCCGGGTCTGCTACTTTGGTATCACCAATATACAGTCCGCCTTGTTGAACCAAGCGCCGCCCCTCGCTTTTGGAAGGAACAATTTTCGTGCTCGCAAGGACATCCAGAAGTTTTGCGCCAACCATGTCTGCCGTGATGGCAACAGTTGGTACGTTATCAAGATTACCGGCGCCGCCAAATAAGGCTTCGGCAGCCTGTTTGGCTTTTTCGGCTTCCGCCTGTCCATGGATAAGCTTGGTGACTTCAAAGGCCAGTACCTGCTTGGCGATATTAATTTCCTTATCCGCAAGAGCGCCCAGCCGCCGGACTTCCGCCATCGGTAAAAAGGTCAGGAGTGCCAGACACTTTTCTACATCGGCATCAGCAACATTACGCCAGTATTGATAAAAATCGTAGGGGGAAGTTTTTTCGGCGTCCAGCCACAGGGCGCCTTTCTCCGTCTTGCCCATCTTTCGCCCGTCGCTGGTAGTTAACAAGGTGAAGGTCAGACCATAAGCCGGTTTGCTTTCCTTGCGCCTGATCAGATCCGCGCCGGCCAGAATGTTGGACCACTGATCATCACCGCCCATTTGCATAATGCAGTCGCAGCGGCGATTCAATTCCAGAAAATCATACCCCTGCATCAACATATAATTGAATTCCAGGAAGGATAAGCCTTTGTCCATACGCTGTTTGAAACACTCTGCCGTTAACATCCGGTTTACGGAGAAATGTACGCCAATATCCCGGAGAAACTCGACATAGTTAAGGCCTAATAACCAGTCGGCATTATTCAGCATCAAGGCTTTGCCATCAGCAAAATCGATAAAACGCTGCATTTGTTTCTTGAAACGTTCACCGTTATGCTGAATATCCTCAAGTGTCAGCATTTTACGCATATCGGCCTTGCCGGAAGGGTCGCCGACCATTGCTGTGCCGCCGCCGATAAGGCAAATCGGCCGATGGCCGGCTTGCTGCATATGGGCCATCACCATCATGCCCAGAAAATGGCCGACATGCAGACTATCGGCAGTGGGGTCAAAGCCAATATAAAAGGTAATTTTTTCTTTGGTTAACAACTCGGCGATTTCTTCTTCATGCGTTAGTTGTTGGACAAATCCACGTTCTTTAAGTATGTCTAGTACGGACATCGTTAAAATCCTCCTTTGTTGACCGGATTTATCCCCGGCAAATAAGCAATACGTATGGTTCTGTGCGCTGGCTTTAACCAGCGGGTAGGCCGGCATTGTATTGTACTGAGGCAAATCAGCAAGATTTCGCAGGGAAAATAAAACCCGTCCCTGGTCAGGGACGGGTTTTAACCCGTGGTACCACCCTAGTTGCTTCTATAGCCACTCAGTGAAGTTGAACAACTTCTTTTCCAGCCTTTAACGGCGGCGTACCGGCACGGCTTACTCATCCATGATTTCAGCCTGCTGCTCATAGGTGTATTTCGGTCAGACGTCCTGCCGGGTTTCACCGTCCCCCGGCTCTCTGCAAGGCCAATCTGTCGTACTTTTCCTACTCATTACATTTCGCATATAAATATATTATTTAATATACCTGAATATAGCTTTATTGTCAATTTTGGCCACATGATATAGTGAGATGATTAGCAGCAGGCGGTACATAACTCCGGAAATTTTAATATTGTAAACAGTTAGCAAACAAATATCCTATCCTGCGATTTTTTGTGATATAATGATTAGCGAATCTAATCCTTTATACGTAAGCTAAACCAAGATTGATGCAATTGTTATTGGATCTGCAAAGGGAGGACATCATGCAAGAAAATAATAATGAAACCAGGGAAACCGGCAGACGGCGACCGAAAAAGAATACCCGGACGATTACCGTGATTGCTGTGCTTGTATTCCTGGTTATGTTGACCGGTGCCGGCTTAGGCTTTTTAACGGCCAGTATTCATACCATGCCCAGCCTGAAAGGCGAAATACGCCCGGCCGTTTCTTCGCAGATTTTTGACGCCAATGGCAAGGTTATTACCACGATCCATTCTGTCGAAAACCGGCTGCCCGTATCAATAAATAAGATACCCAAGAATCTTCAGGATGCCTTTGTGGCGGCGGAAGATGTCCGTTTTTACCAGCATAGCGGCATTGACCCGCGCGGTATTCTCCGGGCCATATGGTCTAATATGACCGACCGGGGAATTTCGGAAGGCGGCAGCACCATAACGCAGCAGCTGGCCAGAAACGCCCTGCTGTCCCAGGAACAGACAATTAAGCGTAAAATCCAGGAAGCTTTTTTATCCTTGCAAATTGAGCGCCAGTATAGCAAAAGCGAAATTTTAGAGATGTATATGAACCAGATCTATTTCGGTCAGGGCGCTTATGGCGTGCAGACAGCCGCCCAGGTTTATTTCGGGAAGAATGTTGAAGACTTGAATTTGGCTGAATGCGCTATGATTGCCGGTATACCCAAAAGTCCTAATTATTATTCGCCAACAAGCAATTTAAAGGCTGCCAAAGAACGGCAGGCTACTGTTTTGGATCAAATGGTCAAATATGGCTATATTGATGCAGTCACAGCGGCCAAAGCCAGAAATACCGAAATAAAACTGGCCAGCCGGGCCGTAAGCAACAGCACAACGGCCGCCTACTTCACCGATTATGTAATCCAACAGCTCATTGATAAATACGGCGCGGATGCGGTGTATAAAGATGGCTTAAAAGTATATACCACCTTAGATCTTGAGATGCAAACCGCCGCCGAAAAAGCGATGGATGAGCTGCCTACCCGCCGTACAGAAAATGGCATTAAGCAACCTCAGGGCGCTTTAGTGGCCATTGACCCGCATACTGGTTATATTAAAGCTATGGTCGGCGGCCGGGGCAACGATCAGTTTAACCGCGCAGTCCTGGCCGAGCGTCAGCCAGGCTCGGCGTTTAAACCGTTTGTCTATTTGGCTGCTATTGAAAGCGGACTTACGCCGGCTACTATTATTGATGACAGCCCGGTAAGCTTTGGCAGCTGGTCACCGGTGAATTATGACCGGGAATTTCGCGGTCCGGTTACCATGCGTTCGGCCTTGGAACAGTCACTTAATGTGGTAACCGTTAAACTGGCCCAGCAAGTTGGCATTGACAAAGCGCTATACTATGCTCAGCAGATGGGTATTTCCACGCTGGTACTGAAAGGGGATACCAACGACCGCAATCTGGCCATGGCCCTTGGCGGCCTTACCCGCGGTGTAACCCCGCTGGAAATTGCCAGTGCCTACGGAGTTTTGGCCAACAGCGGCATACGTGTTGAACCTGCCGCCATTGTTAAAGTGGTTGACCGCAATGGCAAAGTGCTGGAAGAATACGTTCCCAAAGAAAAAGTGGTTGTCAATGAGCGCAGTGCCTATCTGCTTACCGATATGCTGCGGGGCGTTATGACCAACGGTACCGGAACCGGTGCCTACTTTGGCCGCCCTGCCGCCGGTAAAACCGGCACCACCAGTGATTACAAAGATGCCTGGTTTGTCGGTTTCACACCTGACTTGGTTGCTTCTGTCTGGATGGGCTATGATAACTCGGAATATTTGAGCGGTGTTACCGGCGGCACAATCCCCGCCACTATCTGGCGCAGTTTCATGAGCGCAGCTTCTGCAAAGTATGTGGCCCGTGATTTTGTCAAACCTTCCGGCATTGTTGCTGCCAGAGTGTCAGCCAAGGACGGTCTTTTGATTAACGATCCGAACAGTCAGGAAGGCCGCAATGAACTCTTTGTGGATGGTACGCAGCCGACCAAGGTATCTACTGTTACCACCAAAGACGGTAAAGATAATAAGGATGGCAAGGATAAAGACGGCAAGGACGGCAAACAAACAGACCCGGCCGGGCATTCGCCCGATAATGCCAACGGGGTTGAAAAAACATTGCCGCCGCCGCCGGCCAAAAATGACCGGAATTCACTGTTACCGCCCCCACCGCCGCCTAAGGCCGGCGATGCGGACAAGAAAAATTAAATACAGCGCTCGTACTTTCTTTCAGAATGTAAAAAACACGCGTAAAAGTACGCGTGTTTTTTTGTGCAGAAGCATATACTCTACTGAGATCATTAACAGGTAAGTGATGTATCCTCTTCAATCAGAAAGAATAATAAAATAATAATTATAATGATGATAATGATCCAACTGCCGCCAAAACCGCCACCGCAAAATCCACGTGACATTATTATATTTCCTCCTTTCCGGGAATTATCTTTTTATATTGTCTTAATGTAATAGATGTAAGTAAGGTGATTACAAGGTGGTGTCGTCACCATCAAAGAAAAACAGCAACAGGATAATGATGATAATCCAAACTACACCAAAGCCGCGACCGCCGAAGCCGAATCCGCAACGAGACATTTAGATTACCTCCTTCATTTTATGTGTCTCTAAGGGCAATCGCTTGCCCTTCTACTCCAATATATACATTTACTCCGGAAAGTGTTACTGGCCCTGTGCCGGCGAGGTTAATTCGTGTCTACATCAAACAGCCTTCTGATCTGTTTCGGAGCCTCTGCCGCCACTTTAACAGACTGCATGGTATTATTGATCACATCGGTGATATTGCGGATTTTATCTACCGTAGATGACATAGAATCAATTCGTCTGTCCATAGAAACATTTTCCGAGGCTAATGACAAAATAATTACCATAAGCTGAATATTGAAATTCGGATTTTCCGCTATTCTCCGTAGCAAAGCTGCAGGTCCGCGCGATTTTGTATTTTTCGGCGATGGTTTTTCCGGCAAAACAACTGGTGTATCGTCTGGCGTTTGTACCTCCGTAGCAGGCGACTGTTCCTTAGTGGTTTTTTCAGGTTTTTCCACCGGTGAATCTCCTGTTTTGGGGCGAAATTTCCTCACGCGCATATTTCCACCACCTTTCCACTGGTCTTTTTCTAATCCCAATATATGAAATTCATTTGGATTTGGTTTCTATTTTAAGTTTGGACACTCACAAAAAATGTGTTACTGCATAAATTAGATAGAAATATAGGAGGTGCATGACAGTGTTTGAACAGTTTGGCAATATTATGGAAATGGTAAAGAAGGTACAGCAAAATGTGGATAGTATTCAGGATCAGCTTAAACAAGAGCGGATTGAAGTATCAAGCGGTGATGTTATCAAAATAACAGTTAATGGTCAGCAGGAATTAACCAGCATTCAATTAAACAGTAAGTATCTGACGGCAGAAAACGCCGCCTTATTACAGGATCTCTTAATTGCAACCATAAATAATGCTTTGGCCAAATCACGTGATTTAAATCAAGCTGCCATGAGTAAACTTGCCACAGACTTAAATTTACCTAAAATACCCGGCATGTTTTGAGGAGGGGGTCATATGCCGAATGACACCGATACTATCGGGTCTTCGTCACTCTTGCACTCGATAACCCGTTTGCTGGATGCCAGTGTAAGCACTGGCGCAGGACTTGACAGTCTTATCACCGTTTTATCACTGTTATGCCTATTTTCAATAACGAACCGCAATCATTCAGTCAGTGTGCCTCAGCCCAGCCAACCGGCGGCCAACAGTAACCCTCTACATAAATTGTTGGGTGATCTAGTCAAAGGCGGTGAAGGCGGCGGCGGTCTGCCGCCGGATGCCTTGATGACGCTGCTGCCTTTGTTAAATAATCCCCAAATTAAGTCAAAGATTAATCCCGCTACCATCGGTAGTGTCTTGGGTTTAATAAATAACCTGGGTGGCGGTGGCGGCCATGCACAGGAAAAGGCCAAAGGTGAAACGAAAAGCGAGCCTAAACCAGAGCCTAAAACCGAAATAAAACAGGAAACGCCAAAACAAAGCACGGAAACACCTGCCCATATCGCCCAGGCCCCGGTTGTAAACGAGCAGTCCGCAGCCCAGGCCAAACCTCATGCTGTATCGTCAGCAGCCGGTGCAGAGGCCGAAGAAATGGAAGGAAAAAATTACGGCAGATACTTAAACTGGAAGAATAACTTTTAATATATAATTACAAAAACGGAAGTTCACTTTTTTAAGTGAACTTCCGTTTTTGCACCAGGTTAGGAACGATCAAAAAATGGACTTTTTCCCGAAACGCTAAGGGGTATGCCATAAGCAATTTTTACATCTTCTTCAAAGATATCCAGGTTAATCGCGGCGCGTCCTACTGAAAACATGATTCGATTATCAATATGGTACTGTGCTGCCA
>JAEZQV010000069.1 GCA_023441125.1 Bacillota bacterium | reverse complement strand
GAGTTGGGTCATATGAACCCCGGACGCTGGGCAAGGATTGTCGAAACCCACCAAAAATTCGGCTTGCTCAAAGATAACTTCTCTGTAGAAAACTTTATCTACAACCCGGCTGCAAATAACGGCTATCCAACGTATCGTACACTGGTTGTTCCCCTGCTCACCGTTATCGGCATTCTGACTTTAGGCCTGCTTGTATTTATGGTGTTCAACACCAGATTGAAACGGCTGGTCAAAGAACGCACCGAAAAACTGGTGGAAAAAGTCCGTGAACTGCAGGAAAAGGAAAAAACGATTCTTCATTTGGCCTATCATGATACACTGACCAGGCTGCCCAATCGCCTAATGCTGATAGAACTGGTTGATATAAATAAAGATCTGGAAAAAGAACTCGGCGGACATTTCGCAATTGCCTTTCTGGACCTGGATGACTTTAAACGGATAAACGACGCGATGGGCCATTCCGCCGGTGACGAATTTCTCAAAGTGGTGGCCCAGCGCTTGCAGCAGTGTTTGCAAAATAAAGGTCTGGTCTGCCGTCTGGGCGGGGATGAGTTTATCCTGCTGCTGACCCGGACAGGCGGCTATGAACAAATAACGGGAATCGTACGCTCTGCTATCGCCGCGACTAACACTCCCTGGCATTTTAAAGACAGCGACTTTCATATTTCCGCCAGTGTTGGTATAGCTGTTTATCCGGAAGACGGGCAAGATGCCGATACGCTTATCAAAGCGGCGGATATGGCCATGTATGAGGCCAAGCGTAACGGCAAAAACAGATATCAGTTCTTTAGCCGGGACATGCATGCGGCTTCGTTGGAACGGCTGACGCTAGAATCTGATTTACGCCAGGCCATTACCCAAGCCGAATTTGTTTTACACTATCAGCCTCAATTTGATTATGATTCACGCATTATCGGCGTGGAAACCCTGATTCGCTGGCAGCATCCGAGCAGAGGGCTGCTATATCCCGGCGTTTTTATTCCGTTGGCCGAAGAAACAGGACTGATTGTACCGATTGGTGATTGGATCATTTATTCGGCCTGCCGGCAGTGCGCTGCCTGGCAATTCAGCAGCAGGACACCACTCAGGGTCTCGGTAAATGTATCTGTAAAACAACTGCAGCAGCCTGATTTTTTAAAAACCGTGTGCAAGACCCTGGCGGAAACGGCTTTGCCGCCGCACCTCCTCGAACTGGAGATAACCGAGACCATAGCCGTCACTCATACCGAACTGGTCCTGCCGATTATGAATGCACTCCGTGACCTGGGCGTAAGACTGGCGTTGGATGATTTTGGCACAGGGTACTCGTCGTTAATGTACTTGAAGAATTTCCCGCTTGATGTCTTGAAAATCGACAAGGCCTTTATTCAGGATGTTCCGACCAACGCCGACAACGAAGCGATCCTGCAAACCATTCTGGATCTGGCCAGAAACTTGCGTATTAGCGCAGTGGCCGAAGGTGTGGAAACAATGGATCAGTTCAACTGCTTAAAAAAGCATTCCTGCCCAATTGTGCAGGGCTATCTGTTTAGTCCGCCTATTCCAGCCCAGGAAATAGACAAGTTTTTAACGCCGCCGGCTAGAGAAAACACGGCTTGCGCCGAAGCGTAAGCCGTGTATAAAAAAGGGCGTGTCGCAAAACGTTTTTTGGCAAAGCCGGTTACCGGCTTTTGTTTTCTTATGGGCTCGCTTAGTGCAACAGCCTCTTCCTGGGCCACAAAGATCATAGGAAAGTACCGCAGGCAAGCTAGTATGGGCCATACCCATTATCCTTTTTGCTGATTCACTTTTATAATTATCCCGGGCAAAAAGCAGCCTGCCATGTTGAATTAGTTCCCGACTCCCGACAAAAATCTATTTGCTATACTGATCTTCCGTCAAAAGCGTTGCGTGACAATCCAATTCTTGCGCTAATGCACTGGTCTGTTGAAATGTCCCCGTAACCTGTGCGACCGCTGCCGTAATTTGCGAAATGATACTGTCAATTTGGTGCATTTGCTTAGCCGTATGGTTACTGCCTGCTTGCACCGCTTTGATAACCGTCTCTATTTTTTTTATGGATTCACTACTATTTGCAGCTAAATTACGAATCTCCTGAGCTACTACACTAAAACCTCGCCCGTAATTGCCAACTCTGGCCGATTCTATCGCTGCATTTAGACCCAGTAAATTAATTTGACTGGTAATTGATTTGATCAATTGCAGCATTTGGTCCGTTTCGGAGATTTGTGAATTAGAATCCTGGGCAAATTGCGCCGACATTTTAGTCGTAGCGGCTATTTCTTGAATTTGCGCAGTAATTTCTTCCATGGTACTGGCGACGACACTGATATTGTCGCTTAGGTCAACCGACATTTTTTTTAAATCATTTTGCCGGTCGACTGACTCCTGGATACTTACAGCACCTATTACCTCAGTCTTTTCACTATATAGAGGAATAGCTACCGCAATGTAGGCAACACCAAATAAGGAGTTGTCGGCTCTGATAACTACACGTCTGTTCTCATGTATGGCGCGATATACTGCACTCCCCGGTTTTAAAGGGTCACCCCTATTGATTCTGAGGTCCAGTTTTTTCCCGGGCTTGGCCAATAAGTACTTTTGACAATCAGTCAAAGTCACCCCTACATCGCCCAATAACAATTCGTTTATATACGGTAAGGAGCAGAAAAAACTGTGTAATATATCACCATTGTCCATAGCTTTTATTTTCCTTTATGTTCTTAAAAACAAATCTCACGTGCCAATCAATATTTTCACAAACCTATTTACCGGTAAAATTGGCCTTGCGTTTCTCGACAAAGGCGGCCATGCCCTCTTTTTGATCATCGGTGGCAAAACAAAGACCAAATATTTCAGCTTCATAGGCGATACCCGAGTCAAGATCAACGTCAAGGCCCTCGTTCACTGCCGCCTTACAAACTTGTACAGCAATCTGACCCCGGGACATAATTTTCTGCGCGATAGCCTTGGCAGTGTTCACCAGTTCCTCCGGGGCCACAACTTTATTCACTAATCCGATGCGGTAGGCCTCGGCAGCGTCAATCATATCGCCGGTGAACAGCAGTTCCTTGGCCCGCCCTTTGCCCACCAGACGCGGCAAACGCTGGGTACCGCCGAATCCGGGAGGTATCCCCAGAGAAACTTCCGGCTGGCCGAACTTGGCTTTTTCCGATGCAATCCGGATGTCGGCAGCCATAGCCAGTTCGCAGCCGCCCCCCAGGGCAAAGCCATTGACCGCGGCAATGACCGGTTTTGGCAAATTCTCGATTTTGCTGAAGACAGCTTGCGCCAATTTGCCCCAGTTGCGGCCTTCAACGGCGGAGTAATTGCGCATTTCAGTGATATCGGCACCAGCGACAAAAGATTTTTCACCGCTGCCGGTAATGATGACGACTTTCACGGCATCATCTTGCGCCAGTTCGTCGAACAGCCGGTCCAATTCATATACGGTCGCTGCATTCAAGGCATTTAAAGCTTTAGGACGGTTAATCGTTACAACAGCAATACCCTCTTGAACTTCCGATAATAAATTTTCATACCCACTCATAATGAACACCTCTCCTTATTAACTGATCAATCAACTAACATAAACGGCTATTTGATTGAATAACCACTCTCCATTGTAAAAAATGCTGCAATGTTACCGCAGAATTGAACCGGAGACAACCATCCGCATGGCCTGGTTGGTCCCTTCGTAAATCTGGGTAATCTTGGCATCCCGCATCAAGCGTTCTACGGGATATTCACGGCTGTAGCCATAGCCGCCGAAGATTTGCACGGCGTCGGTGGTCACTGCCACGGCGGCATCTGAGGCAAACATTTTGGCCATTGCGGCTTCTTTGGCATACGGAATGTTATTCGATTTGTTATAGGCTGCCCGGTAAACCAGCAGGCGGGCTGCCTCTACTTTAGTAGCCATATCGGCCAGCATAAAACTAATTGCCTGGTTACTGGCGATAGGTTTGCCGAATTGTACCCGCTCTTTTGAGTACTTGATAGCATGCTCTAACGCCCCCTGGGCAATGCCAAGCGCTTGTGCCCCTACGCCAATTCGTCCCCCGTCGAGGGCAGTCATGGCAATTTTGAAGCCTTCGCCTTCTTTACCAAGGAGATTGGCAGCAGGAACGCGGCAATTTTCAAAGATTAATTCTCGTTGTACCGAAGAACGGATGCCCATTTTTATTTCTTTTTTCCCGAACGTAAAGCCTGGGGTACCTTTTTCTACAATAAACGCGCTCAGGCCTTTTAGTCCGGCCGCCTTGTCGGTGGCGGCAAATATGACTTCGATTTCGGCTTCCCCGCCATTGGTATTGAAGACTTTAGTGCCGTTGATGATATAACTGTCTCCATCTCTAACCGCAGTCGTGGAGCCCGCGGCAGCATCTGTCCCGGCATTAGGCTCCGTCAGACCAAAAGCCCCCAATTTGCTGCCTGCCGCCAGCGGCCGTAAGTATTTTTGCTTTTGCTCTTCTGTGCCATATTTAAAAATCGGCCAGGTGCAGAGGGAAACGTGAACCGAAAGCCCGATACCGGTGGAAGCGCATACGCGGGATATTTCCTCTACCGCAATGGCATAGCTGACAAAATCGCTGCCCACGCCGTCATATTCTTCGGGATAGGGTATCCCCAAAATCCCCAGTTTGCCCATCTGGTCAAAAATTTCCCGGGGGAAATACTCCTTTTCGTCTCGTTCTGCGGCAGTCGGTGCCACCGATTTCTCGGCAAATTCCCTAACCATTTTGCGAATGTCTGTTTGTTCCTGTGTAAGTACAAAATTCATAACTGCTTCCTCCTTAATTTCTAACCCTGCCGGGTTATTTTTATATATGAATACGCATTGATTGTTGCGCAATCATCTATGCTAACACAGTTCCACGCTAGTAGTAATG
>JAEZQV010000037.1 GCA_023441125.1 Bacillota bacterium | reverse complement strand
TTCCCAGGCCAGGAATATCCTTGTAGTAATTTTATGATACCCGTGTCAATCGTAACATTTTTCTGATGCTGTCGGTTGAATTTCTCTATAAAATATTCAACCAGGGCCGGTATGTCCGAGGCTCTCTCCCGCAGCGGCGGAACATGCAAGCGGAGAATATCCAAACGATAATACAAGTCCTGCCGAAATTGTTTTCTCATTACAAGTTCATCTAAATTTTGATTAGTCGCCGCGATATACCTTACATCGACAGGGATTAACCGGTCACCGCCCAGCCGCATTACTTCTTTTTCTTGCAGCACTCGAAGCAATCTGGCTTGTAATATCAGATGCATCTCGCTAATTTCATCAAGAAATACCGTGCCATTATGGGCAAGTTCAATCAAGCCGGGTTTACCGCCTTTGCGCGCGCCGGTGAAAGCCCCCTCCTCGTAACCAAACAATTCGCTTTCTAATAAATTTTCCGGTAAAGCGGCACAATTCACGGCAACAAATGGTCCCTGCCTGCGTTTGCTCAAATTATGAATGCTTTGGGCAAACATTTCTTTACCGCTGCCTGATTCGCCGGTAATCAGTACTGTCGAGTCGGTTGCCCCGTACTGGCGGGCTCGTTCTTTAGCCAAAGCGATCGCTGACGACATGCCAATAATCTCATTGATCGAAATCTTCGCTAGCAAGCCTTTGGCATACAGCTTTTGCCGTATGTCCTGTTCATAGCGCTGCAGTTGCGTGATATCCTGAAAATTAGCAACCGCTCCCACCACTTCATCCCCCATTTTAATGGGAATACGTTTGGTGGCAATAACCTTACTGCCGATATATTGAATTTCACCAATTTCCGGTATTCCCCGGGCAACAATCTGCGGCAGCCGGGTGTTGGGTATAACTGTGGTAACCGGTTGCGCAATGGCTTGCTCGGCAGGCGTCTGAAATATCTCTTCCGCCATTGGGTTGAATATCTTAATGCGATTATCTGAATCAACGGCAACGATACCATCAGTCGCGCTTTCGATAATTGTTTTCAATAATTGCGTTCGTTCCTGGTCTTTGCGGCGTATCTCAACAACCATCCGGGCCTCTTTTATCGCCTGGGAAACGCTGAATTTACCCGGTTGCACCAAAATCCCCTGTAATCCCATCCGGACTGCTGTTTCCACGGAAATATAATCGCCAATAATCATGCGAATCCCCTGGTGAGCGGCCGCAAGAATCTTTGCGTGGACCTCCGCATGAGTTTCCAGAGCAATGATTTGCAGAGGCATCTTACAAAAGTTAATGAGTCCTTCATAGTAGTGAATATCGTTGGGGAATGCAATAATTCCCACCAGACCTTTTTTGAGTTTTACCTTGCCTAAAGCACGTAGCACATCAAGGATGGTAACCTTGATGTCAATTACCGGCACATTAATTTCCTTGGCAATTAATTGCGCAGTTCTGCAGTGGCTGATTATAATCTCCGCGCCTTTAGCTACGGCTTCTTGCGCGGCGATTACACCGGCTGTTAAATTACCTTCAACCGCCGCGGCACTTTCCGGGCCGGCACCGGCCCACTCGTTGATCACCTCCTCTGCCAGTTGATATAAATCTGAAGTGGGAGCGACTACGACAAGCTTGGCATGTTTGATAACCTCCTGCATTTGCCGATAGGTAAAAATATAGTAAAATAATAGCCGTCTCGGCAAATTCAAATTATTCACTCAATTTAATATTATACTCATTCTACCAAAATCCTCCTAAAAATTCCAAAAATTTTGTGTATTGTAATTTTTCTGCCATTTTTTTGATTGCCAGTATTGCTTTGTAGTAGGTCAGACGGCTGGTCCTCAATGGCTGATTCTGAAGCTAATAAATTTCCTTTTTTATCTTTTACAAGCTGTTGAAGTTTCTGGCGCAACTTTTCAATGTCCTTGGATATAAGAGATAAAGTAAGTAAAGGTTTCCTAAATGATAAAAGACGACCCTCTTGCCCCATTGGGGGAATAAGGGTCGTCTTCTGTTTCGTACTCTTTGAACTTTGCTCTGTCAACACCATAAGTTCTTCAGTGGCCTCGGTTTCAGCCGGGGGCAGTTTCCGCCCAGTTATATACCATCTTACCGCCAAAAAAGGTCATAACTGCCTTGACCTGAGCAATATCAACAGGATTAACGGCGAACAAATCCTGCTCCAGCACGACAAGATCCGCCAGTTTTCCGGGTTCGAGCGAACCGGTTTCAGAATCCATAAACAAAGCATACGCATTATTTATGGTGAAGCTCTTAATCATTTCCATTAGTGAAATCCGCTCATTTTTATTAAGCAAATACCGCTCATCATCCATATCGGTTATGTCCGCCACGCCAAAGGGACGGCCATTGCAAAGATTGCGGGTCACACCTGTTTCTATGGCAAAGAGCGGATTGGGCACAGGCGTGATCGGATAATCGGAGGAGGAAGCCAGGGGAACGCCCTGCGCAACAAAAGACTGCAGCGGATATTCGAATTTGGCCCGCTCCCCTAAAATGCGATAATCCACGTTCTGCCACCAGTTTGGTCCTTTAAAGTGCCAGTAGGGCTGGACACTGGCAATTACCCCCAGTTTTTTGAACCGGAGAATATCATCCTGATGGACAAGCTGCAGATGGGTGATGGCATTGCGAAATTCGCCGGCAATGGTAGCCTGCGCCGTTGCCAATGCATCCAAAACTCCGCGGGTAGCCGCATCACCGATCGAATGGACGTGAATCTGCAAACCGCGCCGGTTAACCAGACAAAATGCCTGGGCCAGCAGTGCCTTATCCCACAAAAATTCTCCGTAATATTGAGCACCCCGGCCGGTTGCCAGCGTATACGGCTCTAATAAATAGCTGGTTCCGCCCTCCACTACGCCGTCGGCAAAAAACTTTGCGGTCGTTATCCGGAAATAAGGAGAATCATACTTAGTCTTCAGCTCTTCCAGTGCATCAATTTGACTGTCTAACCTGTCCTGAGCATGAACCATGATGGCTCCCCGGACATGGAGCGCCAGTTCTCCCTGCCTGGCCAAATGGTCCCAGGCAGGGATTATCCGGTCGATAAACCGCCCCATTATAGCGAGGATGCCGGTAATACCAAAGCTGTGCATCTTAGCCTGAAAGGCCTGCATGGCTTTGATGTACTGGTCAAGAGAATACTGGGGCTGGATGACCAGGGATATGGCGCTCTCCTTTACCGTCCCCCACACCTCACCACTTTCATCTTTTTCCACTATACCGCCTTCCGGCGGCTGGGTATCCTTGGTTATGCCGCTGACGGCCAGGGCCTTGGAATTAACCCACCAGCTATGGCCGTCCATAGCCCGCAAAACTACCGGGATATCCGGCGCCACCGCATCCAGATGCTCCTTGCGGGGACCTTTGGTAGCTTCCGCCCCGCTAAAAGCGCTCCACAGCCAGCCCTGCCCAAAAACGACCTGGACATCCGGATGCTGCCGGATAAAATTTTTTACGGCTTCCTGATAGCCGGCCAGACTGTTAATGCCAAACAGCTGCACCTCATACAGTTCGGAAAGCGCAATTCCCGGCGGGTGAATATGACTGTCAATCATCCCCGGAATTACCATTTTTCCTTGTAAGTCAATCGTTTTTGTCCCGGCACCGGTATATCCGGCACTTTGCTCACTGCTGCCGACAAAAATAATTCTGTCGCCTTTTATGGCAACTGCCTGACAAACGGTGTCCCGGTCATCGGCGGTATAGACAACGCCATTCAGTAACACAGTGTCAGCCACAAGCTCTGCTGTCATTTCCTTCACCTGCCTGATATCATCGTTAAAACTAGGTAACGTGCTATTGCTGCATCCAGTCGATTCTTGCAGTTATATCTTGAGGCAATTCTGCCAGCACTGGTTATATTCCTGCTTTATCGTTCATTTTTCACCCGGAACCAGGCGGCATACATAGTCGGCAAAACCAGCAAAGTCAATATAGTTGCCCCCAGCAGCCCGCCGGCAATGGCCACCGCCATCGGACCCCAGAAAGAGCTGGCAACCAATGGGACCATTCCCAGTATGGCCGCCGCCGCCGTAAGCATGATCGGCCGGAACCGGAGTACGGCTGAATTAATGATCGCCTCCCGGGGTGCTTCTCCGGCCTTAATATGCTGTTCAATCTGATCGATCAAAATAACCGCATTGCGGATAATCATGCCGCTTAGCGACAAAATCCCCAATTCAGCCACAAAGCCCATCGGCCGCTGGGTCAGCAGCATAAATAAACTGACGCCGATAATCCCCAGGGGCGCCGTTAATACCGTCAGCAGCATCAAGGAAACCTTTTGCAGTTGAAACATGAGTAAAACGGCGATGATCAGCAGCATGACCGGTACCGGCTGCAGTAAAAAACCGATAGACTTCTTACTGCTTTCCATCGAACCGCCGATATCCACGCTATACCCTGCCGGCAGCTTCTCCCGGAGCGCTGTTAATTGCTCATACACCTGGCGGGTGGCATCGTTACCGGTAATTCCCGGTTTTACGTCGGCCTGCACGGTAATCGTCGGTTTTAGGTCACGGCGCCAAATTAAAGCATCTTCAGCCGCAAAACTTATCTGGGCAATTTGATCCAACGGAACAAATTTGCCGCTGCCAATATGAATCATGAGATCTTTGATGTGCGCCAAATCCTGCCGGTTCTGTTCATCAATGCGAAATACCATATCCACAGTTTTATCCTTTTCCCGGAACTCGGCAATAGCCGCTCCGGAAACCTGCATTTGCAGCATGGTAGCCAAACTCTGGCTGTCAAGCCCGAGCAGCCGCGCTTTGTCCTGATCCACTGCCAAATGCATGGTTTTACCTTTTTCATTCCAATCCAAATTGCAATTAACAAGATTGGGATTGGTATTCATGACCGTGCGGACCTGTTCGGCAATGCTGCGCACCTTGTCATGATCATAACCGCTGACCCGCAGCATAACCGGGTAGGCCGACGGCGGCCCGGTCTGAATCAGTTTGATATTCTTCCGCACTTCAACAAATTGTTCGGCAAACAGGGCTTCGATCTTTTTGTTTAGTTCATTTCGCGCCGCGACACTGTTAGCAACAACCACAAACTGCGCATAGTTATTGGCCGGGAGTTTCGGTTCGGTTGTAAGCACAAAGCGCGGCGCGCCCTTGCCCACGTAATAGCTGTAGTTATCAATATTGGGATCACCGGCAAGACTGGCGGCAAAACGCTGGGCTTCCCGCTCGGTCGCCTGCAGCGACGCCCCTTCCGGCAATGTCATTTCGATAATGAGTTCAGGGCGCAGCGAGGGCGGAAAAAATTCCTGTTTTATCAGTTTTAGCAGGAAAATTGAGCCGGCAAAACTAAGAACGGTAAGCCCCAGCACCAGTTTTTGATGCCGCAGGCACCAGGAGAGCACCTGTCTGAACAGCCGGTAAAACCGGGAGTCGTATACATTGTGCCCGGGGCTGGCCGGCGGCCGGTCTTTGAGCAGGCTGTAGCCCAAGAGCGGTGTGACGAGCACGGAAACAAACCACGATAACAATAGTGCCACGGTGATGACTGTAAACAGGCTGCTGGTAAACTCAGCGGCAGGACCTTTGGCAAAGCCAATGGGGATAAAACCGGCACAGGTAATTAAGGTGCCGGTAAGCATAGGAAAGGCGGTGACCGTGTACGCATGGCAGGCGGCCTTGAAGCGGTCCCAGCCCTGTTCCATTTTAACTGCCATCATTTCGATGGCAATGATGGCATCGTCCACCAGCAACCCCAGGGCAATAATCAA
>JAEZQV010000401.1 GCA_023441125.1 Bacillota bacterium | reverse complement strand
TGCTTACTCTTGTCAGTTCAGCGTTTGCGTCTGCTGACACGGTTACACTCAAACCGGGCGATATAAACGACGCTGTTTATACTTTACAAAATGAACTTAAAAAATTTGGCTTTTATCAATATGATCTTGATGGCACTTTTGGCTCACGCACCCAATTCGCCGTTATTCAATTTCAGCAAGCAGCAGGTCTTGAAGCCGACGGCATTGTTGGTTCAGCTACCTGGCAAGCGCTGCGCAATTATGTAGGTGGTGAGGTAAGTCGCGGTAAGGCCGGCAGAACATACGGACAGCAAATAGCGGGTTTTGCCCAGAAATTTTTAGGTGTGCCTTACACCTGGGGCGGAGCGGCTGCTTCAGGCTTTGATTGCTCAGGGTTTATCTATTTTGTTTACAGTAATTACGGTGTTACCTTGCCAAGGATGGCCGACGAACAGTATAATTTTGGCCGGCGGGTAGCGGTGGCCGACATTCAGCCCGGTGATTTAGTCTTTTATAGTACGTATGCTCCGGGTCCTTCGCATGTGGGGATCTATGTGGGCAATGGTCAGTTTATCCATGCTAGCTCCGGCGCTGGTGAAGTAACACTGACAGCGATGTCAAAACCTTACTATCAGGCAAGATTTCTCGGAGCTTGCCGCATTGTTAGATAGAACGTGTAAAAATAGCCGGTTTTGTTCCGGTTATTTTTGTTTGTCCGGCATTGTGCGGGGGAATACTAGTGAAAATAAATATAAATTATTTTTTTACAAAAAGTGTTATGAGTGCGTAAATGTGCTAAAATATCTATGTTAAACTGAAAACTAGCTGCAATTTGAGGTAGATATGCGGATTATAACCGGAATTGCCAAAGGAACCCGACTAAAGGTGCCCAAAGGTTTGGATGTGCGTCCCACCGCCGACAGGGTGAAAGAATCCATGTTTAATATTCTTGCGAATTTTACGTCGCCAAGTAATACGAATATAATCCGGGAAGCCAGAGTGCTCGACTTATTTGCAGGAACAGGTAATTTAGGATTAGAAGCTCTGAGCCGTGGGGCCGGGTACTCACTGTTTATCGATCTCAGCCCGGTAAGTCTTGCTGTCATAAAGGATAACATCCGGCACGCCCGCTTGGATGCTGTTGCTGAGGTACGTAAGGGGGACGCGCTTAAAGCAGTGGACAAGCTGGCGGCCCAAGGACAGTCGTTTGCGCTTGTGTTTGTAGATCCGCCTTATAATCAAGGCTTGGTTAACGCTGCACTTCTCAAACTCGACACGCTGGATATTGTAGAACCCGGTGGAGTCATTGTTGTTGAACATTCCAAGCATGAACCGGTAAATGGTGGCTGGAAATATCTGCAGTCGGTTCGGACCGAACATTATGGCGAAACATTTGTGACTTTTTTGATGCGTGAATGCGCGAACACTATTTAGGCTATAGGAGGCAGTAACATGCGGATAGGAGTTTGTCCAGGCAGTTTTGATCCTGTTACCAATGGACATTTGGATATTTTTTCGCGGGCGAGTAAAATGTTTGATGTATTAATTGTGGCTGTTTTTCACAATCCCAATAAAAAGCCCTTATTTACCATGCAGGAACGCGTAGAAATGCTCAATCTGGCAACGAAAGATTTGCCCAATGTGAAAGTGGACAGCTTTTCGGGTTTACTAAACGACTACGTACGCCGGCAAAACAGTACTTTTATTGTCAGAGGCTTACGCGCGCTCAGTGATTTTGAATATGAATTCCAACGGGCACTGCTGATAAAAAAAATCGATCCGGTTATGGAGACTATTTTTATGATGACTAGTAGCGATTTTTCTTTTATTAGTTCAAGTGGCATTAAAGAGCTGGCGAAGTTTGGCGGACCTATCAGCGGCTTGGTGCCGGTATGTCTGGAAGAAAAAATTATTAAGAGAATTCGCGAGAAAAGTTAGACTTGTGTCATGCGGGAAGGGAGAAAGGTATGAGCATCGAAAAGCTATTGGATGAAATGGAAAATATGCTGGTGGAGGCGGCCCGGGTACCATTTACCAATAAACGGGTTGTCGAAGAAGACGATTTAGCGCGATTTTTAGATGAATTGCGGGAAAAGATGCCGAAGGAAGTCGACGAGGCCAAGCGGATTATTGCCGAGCGTCAGCGTATTCTTGATGAAGCGCAACAAGAAGCGCAAAATATCATAGAGCAGGCTAAAGCGTATGTTATTAAACTGACTGACGAGAATCTAATAAACAAACAAGCCCAGGAACAGGCGGGTGAACTTGTTGCGCAAGCCCGTAAAACGGCAAAGGATTTGCAGCTGGATGCCGTGAATTATGCGGATGAAGTATTTAAGCATGTTTTGGTTCACCTGGAAAAGACTCTTGATGTAGTTCGTCAAGGCCATCGCGATTTACAGCAAAATAGAAATAATCCGGGTCAATAAGGAGCATAGCTCCTTATCTTTTTACATAGCCGGATATGCCTTTTGCCAGTTGAACGGCTAGCGATACGATGAGCATAATGCCAAGTAATATGCCAACTTGATAAGTAAGCTGCTCAAATCTTGTTAACCATAAATTCCAAATATTGCTGTGGGATAAGCTCGCCGATACCGGCAATACTAATAACTTGGTGACTGCCTGGCCGGACTCCAGCAGTACTACGGTGATAACCGCGGCAAGCACGGCATGAAGCAGCCTGCCCAGCATATAAGGTGTCATCCGGATGCCTGATTCTATGACGATGCTGGCTACCTGACCGTGAACGGACAGGCCGCTCCAGGCGATAATGGCACTGGCAATGGCAACCTTTTGGATCAGGGGGGCGTCGGCTTGGCTGGCCGCCAGTGTGCCCAGGTCAATTTCCAGTAATCCGCTTACCATTGCGGGAGCCAGGTTCGTACTGTACCCAATGAGACTTAGAAAGCCGGTAAATAGATTTATTAGCACGTCGGTAATGCCAACAACACTCATGATGCGGATAAAAACCGAGAATACAATGATAAAACCACCGATAAGCATGATTGTGTTCATGGAGGATTTAACGGCATCACCGAGTAATTGTCCGGTTGAGCGTTTATCTTCCTGCCGGGCATTATACAAAGCCCGGAAAGCACGAATGATAATATTGCCGCTGGCAGTTGGCGCGTCACAGGTATAGCTATCCCGCTTGCGGCCATGGAAGCGAAAGACAATACCGACCAAAAAACTGGACAGATAATGCGCCAGGGCAATGCTGGCTCCTAATTCAGGCATGCCAAACATACCCACCGCCACGGCGCCAAACATAAATAAGGGATCAGCCGTGTTCGTAAATGATAACAGCCGCTCGGCCTCGACGGCCGTACACATTTGATTTTTGCGAAATTTGCAGGTTATTACGGCATCCATCGGGTAGCCTGAGGCAAGTCCCATCGACATGGCAAAAGCACCAACGCCGGGAACGTTAAACAGCGGTCTCATTAGGGGTTCCAGCAAAACCCCGATAAAATGAACAACACCCAGGCCCATCAGTATTTCCGATAAAATAAAAAAAGGCAGCAACGAGGGAAAAACAACATTCCACCATAAATTTAAGCCCATAATTGCGGAGTCAAATGCATCTTTCGGATATGTTACCATCGTAATTGTAATAAATACAGTGCATAGTGCCATACAATATGCCAGTAAACGTGAGCGATAACGCCTGCCACTGCCCCACATCCGCATATATTTATCTCCTCCTCCAAGCCGTGCGGTTTGATAATATATATATTGGAAGGAGAGAGGTAATATAACTAAAATGAGGTTTAAATACAACTTAGTTGGCTACACGGGGAGGAATCAGCATGCTGCCTAAAATTGGTTTGGCTCTGGGCTCAGGGGGCTTGAGAGGCATTGCCCATATTGGCGTTTTGAAGGTATTGGAAAAGTATAATATCCCGGTGGATTATATTGCCGGCTGCAGTATTGGCAGTCTGATTGGTGCTCTATACGCCGCCGGTCTGGAGCCGGAAACGATGTTAAAGTTGGCCAAGAACTTAAAGCGGCGCCACTGGCTTGACTTTGTGATTCCCCAAATGGGGATTATATCCGGCGAAAGAGCCTTGGCTACCATTCGGTTACTGACAGGCCAGCGAAATTTTTCCGAACTTAAAATACCGCTGGCGGTAGTGGCCACAGAATTAAACAGTGGCCGGGAATTTATCTTTACGGAGGGCGATCTTGCCAATGCGGTGCGGGCCAGTATTTCCGTACCGGGTGTTTTCATACCGTTTGCCACTGCCGACGGGCTCTTTGTGGACGGTGCGGTGGTCAATCCCACCCCGATTGACACGGTCAGGAATATGGGGGCCGATATTGTTATCGCCGTTGATCTGGCTCATGCCGGCACGGTGTGCAATATCACTAACATGTTTGATGTAATTATTCAGTCAATCGATATTATGGAAAGAGAACTGTGCAAGCATCGCCAGCCGCATTGTGACATCCTGATTCAACCCGATGTCGGTACCTTTTCGCCCAGTTCGTTTGATGCCATGGACGAATGCGTCGTGGCCGGGGAGCTGGCGGCCGAGTCGGTTATGCCTGTATTGCAAGAGCTTTTGGCTAATCCGCAATGTATTGCGGCGAAAAGCGGAAATCCTGACTGCCTGAACGATGGGCGCAATTAGGGAACCCGAGGACATACATGTCGGTCGCGGCCACGTCATACGCCAGCATAGCCTGCAGGGGCGACAGGGCGGATTGGCGTTGCTGCTTGGATGTCAGGTAGTGAGCAGTTTTAGTGATAACCGGTATTGCGGCCTGGCTTTCCAGCGCTTTCAACAGTTTGCGGCCATTATCGTTAAAGGCCAGTACGCGGGCATACAGGGGGCCTAACTGATCAAATTGCAGCAGCTTGTCCCTGGTTGTGCCGATAAGGGCATGCACCATGATTCGCTGCAGACGGGTTAATGTATAGCGCTTGCTTTTTATATACCTTAACAATTCCTGAGCGGTAGTCGCTTGCAAGGCGGCATCGCTTATTTTATTGTGCAAGCCCTCGGCTACATCCGGCAAGGCGGCTATTTCAGCCAGGCTCATTGACCGGAGTTTGGCCAGAATAATAGAACTGAAAGACGCTAGCGTTACCGGCATTTTGCCGGACGCTAAGAGATCATTCAACTGGCGGGCGCAGGTGGCCGGCACGGCAAAGTGCGCCGGGGAACCGGGCGGTAACCCGCTGTTCTGCAGAATATGAGCTCTAATGGCAGTGGCACTGGCAATGGCGGCCGTAATCCGTTGGTCATGATAACCGGCGCCTATGCGCGGAACGGCCAGGGGGATTATATCCGGGGCGTACTTGGCGATGGCCCGCAGATATTCGATTGCTAATAGATTATTGGGAGACTGTAACAGCTGGCCGTCAACACCGGCATTTGCCGATAATACTGCTGCCAGGCTGGCAGCATAGGTTCTGCCGGTTTTCATTTCCTGCCGCAGTGCATCAATGGTATTGTTTTGCGCCAAGGCCTGGGCTGCCTGCTGAAGCCTGGCAACATCTGCTGTTTCGGCGCCAAAACAGATATGGCTGACAATTCCCAGACGCTTAAGCAGCTGAACACCGCCGGCTGCAAAATATTGTGCGCTGCGCACCGAGAACACCGCCGGCAGTTCAATTACTAAATCCACACCGCTGTTAACGGCCATAGCGGCCCGCGACCATTTATCCGCGATGGCCGGTTCGCCTCTTTGCAAAAAATTCCCGCTCATGACCGCAATGGCGAAGGGTGCACCTGAAACCCTTTTAGCCTCGTGCAAATGGTGTAAATGACCGTTGTGAAAAGGATTATACTCTACAATTATACCTACCGCATTTATCATTGTTACTTCACCCTATAGTAATTGTATACTAATTCGGCTGTTTGTGAAATTTTTTATTAAATAATTTTGCCAGATGAAGGGAAAATAAGTCAGGTGTCGAAAACATAAAAATTGTTAGTTAGTTATCGTGCACAGGGCTAGTACTTCATCTCCCTCAAAACCATAGCTAGTTTATGCAGCTTTGCCGCACTGTTTCGTTGTCGCCGCCTTGCCTGTTCCGGTTAGACGGCTCCGCCGCCATGCGTTGCGAAAAAATTTGCGCAAACTACTCCGCGCGGTTTTAAGAAAGATGAAGTACTAGTGGCTTGGCCACATCAGTACATACCTAAAATTAAGGAGGATTTTGTTGTGAAAGTATTAGTTGTCAATTGCGGAAGTTCTTCAATTAAGTATCAACTGGTTAACATGAATGATGAATCGGTTTTGGCGAAGGGTCTCGTAGAACGTATTGGTTTGGACGGTTCCGTTCTAACCCATCAACCGGAAGGCAAAGATAAAGTCGTTATTAACGCCGATATTTCCAATCACAGCATTGGTATTAAATTAGTCATTCAAGCGTTGACAGATGCCAATCACGGCGTAATTGCCAGTATGAAGGAAATCGCCGCTGTCGGCCACCGGGTAGTGCATGGCGGTGAAAAATTTGCCGACTCGGTACTTATTACGCCGGCAGTCATGAAAGCCTTGGAAGAGTGTATCGAAATGGCGCCATTACATAACCCGCCTAATATCATGGGTATCAATGCCTGTGCGGAAATTATGCCCGGCATTCCTCAGGTAGCTGTTTTCGATACCGCTTTCCATCAAACGATGCCCAAATATGCATTCCTCTACGCCCTGCCGTATGAAGCCTATGAAAAATACGGTGTAAGACGTTACGGTTTCCATGGAACCTCTCATAAATATGTTTCCCAACAGGTGGCGGAGCTTATGGGGGATCATATGTCCAACCTGCGGATTATCACCTGTCACCTGGGAAATGGCGCCAGTATTGCCGCTGTCAAACATGGTAAATGCATCGATACCAGCATGGGCTTTACGCCGCTGGAAGGTCTGGTAATGGGGACCCGTTCCGGCGGTGTTGATCCGGCAATTATTCCGTTCCTGATGAAAAAGGAAAATATGACGGCTGATCAGGTTGACAATTATCTTAACAAGAAGTCCGGCGTGCTGGGTGTTTCCGGTGTATCCAGCGATTTCCGCGATATTGAAGAAGCTGCTAATGCCGGGAATGAACGTTCCGGCCTGGCCTTGGAAATGTTTGCTTACAGAGTGCGCAAATTTATTGGTTCTTATGTAGCGGCCATGGGCGGCGTTGACGCTATTGTCTTTACAGCCGGGCTGGGTGAGAATTCTATCACCATGCGCGATAAAATTTGTAACGGTCTTGAGTTCCTTGGCACCAGAATAGATCCTGTTAAGAATAACGTCCGCGGCAAAGCCCAGGAAATCAGTGTTGACGGCGCCAAAGTGAAACTGTTTGTTATCCCGACCAACGAAGAACTCGTAATTGCCCGGGATACCAAATCAATTTGCAGCAATCTTGCATAACTGTCAAAGAACCTTCGTATGATAGGCAGGGGACGCTTTGTTCCCTGCTTTCTTATTTCTTGACAAACTTTCGGCGGGTCGATATAATAGATGAAGGTTGGTGGAAAATGATGAAAATTAATATAGCGCCGCTTAGAAAAGACCTTGGGCGTAACCATGCTTTTTCATTCCATACTTCCGCTGAACAGCTTGGACTTGACGCTCAAGCTGAAGTTTGGCCGGGAAGTATTTTAGTTGAAGGTTCAGTTACCAACAAAGGGTCGATCTACGAAATAAACGGAATAATCAATGCAACGATAAGTCAGAACTGCAGTCGGTGTCTCGAAGCTACGAGCATCACTCTTGCTATACCCTTCAGTGAGGAATATAGAGAAGTTGATTCTGTGAAAGCCAATGGGTTTGCTGAACAGGAACTCAACTATTTTAATAGTGATGAGATTGATATTACTGATTTAGTTCGTGAGAATATTCTGTTGGCCGAGCCAATTAAGCCGGTGTGCAGCGAGAACTGCCGCGGGTTATGTCCTGAATGCGGTGCCAACCTAAACATAAACACCTGCGGTTGCAGCCCCAGAAAGACCGATCCCAGACTTGCGGTTTTAGAAAAACTCTTGTCGAAGGAGTAAGGTTACCGGCTGGCCAATTTTGTTAAGGAGGTGGAAACAATGGCAGTACCTAAGCGTAAAATGTCCAAAGCCCGTCGTGATAAGCGCCGTGCTAACTGGAAGCTTACTATCCCTGGGTTGGTAGAATGCCCCCAATGTCACGAGAAGAAAATGCCTCACCGCGTGTGTCCTGAGTGTGGTCATTATAATGGTAAAGTTGTGGTTCAAGCAGAATAAAAAAATAAGCAGTGAGCAAGATAAAAGGCGATTAAATTTATCTTGCTCACTTTTTTTGCTTGCAAAGTTGGTAGCAACTAGCTATAATTAATACTATCAATTGGTAATATAACTTGCTGATAAAACTAGGTGATGTTATGGCGCGTGTCCAAAAGAAAATACGCCAGGCCCAATTAAAAGAAAAGCTGTTAAGTACACCTTTTCTGACGGATGAAGAGCTGGCGGCCTGTTTGAATGTTAGCGTCCAGACGATACGGCTTGATCGTCTGGAGCTTGGTATACCTGAACTGCGCGAGCGCACGAAGCAAATGGCGGAGGAAGCCCAAAACAAACTCAAGACGATTGCCAGCGCTGATATCGTCGGCGAACTGATTGATCTTGAGCTCGGCAAGTCAGGCATATCTTTGATGGTGGTAACCGCTGAGATGGTTTTTGAAAAGACAAAGGTTGCCCGGGGACACTATATTTTTGCTCAGGCCAACTCCTTGGCCTTAGCAATTATTGACGCGCCCATGGCAGTAACCGGGGTTGCCAATGTCAAATATAAAATAGCGGTACATGAAGGCGAAAAACTGGTAGCCAAAGCTGAAATCATTAAAAAAAGAGGCAATAAATATTTTATTTGGGTAAAGACTAGGAATGACAGTCAGGAAGTATTTCGGGCCAAATTTATTATGGTATCGCTTGAGGCTGAAGTACATAAATAACAAGACCTTATTAACCATGTGATTCTGTCGGTTTCGTGAAAGGAAGATAGTAAATGAAGGTTGCCATTGATACTATGGGCGGAGATTACGCCCCCGGCGAGATTGTGTTAGGCGCATTGCAGGCTGCTACAGAGTATTCAAAAGAAGGTATGGAGATTGTTCTGGTCGGTGATCAGACTCAGATCACACAAGCGCTTGA
>JAEZQV010000362.1 GCA_023441125.1 Bacillota bacterium | reverse complement strand
GTTTGTTGTATAATCTGGTTGTAATTTCTTTGTCTTCACAAACTTGATTTTACAACAAAAAATGGCAACCGGCACTAGCCGGAAGCCATTTTTTGTTTTTTTAGGGCCGCCTTAGCGCGACAGCCCCATTTCTGCGGGACTTTTTACTTTATAGCCAAGGCCGCTTCCCTGAGCCGGCTGACGATGGCCGGCTGTTTGGCCAGCGAGGGCAGTAAGTCGGGCGTAATTTTAGTCGCGCCGCCAAAAAACACTACGAAGCCGCTGGTTGGGCAGGTTTCACCTTCCCCGCAAACCATGCAGGGCATCGTGCCTTGCGCAATAATAAATTCAGTCTCCGGTATCATGTAATATACTTCGAAGAATTTCTTTAAGCCTGCCGCGGCATGGTCCGTCATGCCGGAGGCGCTTGCCAAAAGAACAACAACCTTTTTTAACTTTAATTTCAGGCCTACATGCCTTAAGGCGAACCATCGCTCCAGAAAAAGATGCGTAAGCGCATTGACGCCAAGCGCGTCCGAAAAATAAGTCGGGGCCGCTATAACCAGCACTTCCGCCTCACTCAGCTTGTCCTGCAACCCATTCCAGTCATCCGGCAGAATACAGCGATTATCTTGGACACAGTGTAAGCAGCCGCGGCAGGGCTTGAGGCTCAAGTCGCGTAAAAGCAGCGTTTCCTTGGAGTCACAATTCACAGTATCCATAAAAGTAGCCAGCATTTGATCCAGTGTGCCGTTAGGGTTGTTCGAGCCGTTTATGCCCAGAACGTACAATTATACCACTCCTTCATTGGCTTATTTGGCTGCCGGACGCTGGAAAAATTCTCGCGGGCCGGCAGGAGACAGTTTAATTATATGTTGCTGGCGTTATCGAAGCTGTAAACTATTTAACACGCGTAAATAAATTGTCTGTCCAAAATGTGCGCCTGCAGACCAGAATCGAGAAGCTTCTTGAAAAACAGGTTGTGGTTAGATCTGCCGGACTGACGTGTAGCAGGCACGTCAGTCCTTTCCTTATACCCATAGACCGTAAACTGTGAAAATGACTGGAAACATCCTGGAGACCCTAATGCAAAACATTATCCCTGTCCCCGGGTTTTATATCGCCTCATTTCACCTGCCCTGCGGCTTTACATTCGGCGGATAATCGCGAACCACATCTTGGGGCCTGCAGCCGAAAATGCCTCAGGGTGCTCAGCCAGGAAGGCCGGGTTGATTTCCCCGGTGACCTGCTGCACAGATTCGATCTCCCAGCCATCCGCAAAGATGTCCATCAACTCCTGCTGCGAGACGCCGCCTTCGGGCGCTTCCTCCGTAAAGCTCAGCAAAAACAGCCGTCCGCCCGGGTTCAGCACATGAGCCAATCCCTGAACATAAAGTTGTTGGGCCTGTTTCTGGTCCTGGCCGGCGTAGACGTGGAACAAACCGCTGTCAATTACGCTGGCGAAACGCGCAGGCCAACTGCTTAACGTCATAGCATCTTTGACCAGAAAGTTTACGGCCAAGCCTTGTTCGGTAGCTTTGGAACGGGCGCGCTCAATCGCCTTTTCCACAAAATCAATGCCGGTGACAGCATGACCCTTGGCGGCAAAGAATATTGCCGTGCTGCCCGTGCCGCAGCCAACGTCGAGTACGGGGCCCTTAATCTGATCGGCAACCGTCAGAAAAGGCGCCTGCGGTTTGCCGATATCCCAGGGCGGGGCTGCCTTATAGTGTTCTGTAAACCCTTCCTGCACTGAAGTATAGTTCTGCATCGCCTGAGGATCGTACTTCATATTCTGCCTCCTCGCCAGCCGCCGAATCCCCGGTGGTGGTCACCATGACAGTGGGGCTGCGGCCTATGCTCAGGAAAATCCATTTGTTCACAGCCAAGGGTTGCCTTTAGACCATCAATAACCCGGTCCAGGTAGCCGGCTAAGATTTCCTGTTCTTCCTGGCTCAGGCACTGGAACATTTCGTCGGCTGCGAGTTCCTGCGTGCGGTGCTGTTCATCTGCTGCGGCTGCCGCGGCGCCTTCAGCCGTTAATTGAATTTCCATGGCACGCCGGTCTTCGGCCGAGGGCGTCCGGGTGATGTAGCCGCTTTGTTCCAGTTTGGCCAATAATTCTCCCAGCGATTGTGGTCTGATTCCCAGTAAATAGGCGAGTTGTTTTTGACTCATGTGCGGCTGCATTTTAAGCAAAGACAGAATGCGGCCCTGCCCGCGGAAGGGGTCATGCTGGTGCTGGTCTGCTCTCGTCTGGTGGTGCTTTTGCATAAACAGGCGACTCAGCAGGATAAATCTTTCAGTTAAATTGAAACCTATTTTTTCCATATCAATAGCTCCTTGTGTTAAAATATTAAGGTACCTTACTTATATAATACGGGTACCTTAATAAATTGTCAATATGTATTTTGTGCCAGGGGAAGGGGGTAGATGGGTACATTAAGTTAATCAAGAGCATAAAATGGTTTGGCGGGACTATCGCTTTTAGCTATGATATGAAAATTATTAGTTTTATAACCAATAGATTAGATAAAGAACAACGATTGGCTGTCGTGAAGCCGTCTATAAAAATATATGCCAGGGAATATAAACGGCTAAATAGGAGGAGGCCTTATCGTGAGTAATATCGCATTGCAGGTTGAACGCCTGGCTGCTGGAACAATAACATCAGCAGGCAATGTAATCTTTGATACAGTCGTATATACTGCCGGGAATATAAGCTATAACAGCGTTACCGGCGTCATAACTTTCAATGAGACCGGAAGATACGTTTTTACATGGTGGGTTGCTACGCAAACCTCTGCATCTACGAATGGAGCCGTATTTGCCCTGTCTTCTTCTCAGGGCGATTTCCTGGAAGGTAATTCACCTATTAAAACAGGCGAGGTCGTCAGCATCGGGATTGTTGATGTTGCCGCCGCACCTGTGACGGTTTCATTGATAAACGCGAGTACTGCGCAGTTTTACTACTCAACACTTGTACCGGTTAAAGCAACCTTGGTAGTGATCGAGGATGATATCGCCGGTATCGGTCCGACCGGTCCGACCGGCCCCACTGGTCCCCCCAATGGCCCGACCGGGCCTACCGGAGAAACCGGTCTCACTGGTCCCACCGGTCCTACTGGTTCCACAGGTTCTACAGGAGTGACGGGAGAAGGCGGTCCTACCGGTCCGGCCGGACCAACCGGCCCTACCGGTACCGTTGAACCAAACCCGTTTGAAGTATATGTTCAGGCTGGGGCTGTTGGTGGAAACGGTACTCAGGCCAGTCCGTTCGGAACGATTCAACAGGGCCTGACAGCGGTATCCCCGACGGGAACTGTTCATATACTGGGCGGGACATATCCGATTACGGCGACGATGACAGTTAACAAAGCGGGAATAACGATAAAGGGTTATCCCAATACGGTTATACTGTTGCAGGCGGCTGTCATTGTCTTTACTGTTATCGGCAGCGGTGTAACCGTTGACGGTCTGACGGTAACCAGCGACAATCCGTATGCGGTGGAGTTTATCCAATTGGGTGGCGCAAATCATAGATTGGTCAACAACGTAATTTTTGGGCCGCCTCAGGCGGGACCGTCAACAGGCTGGGTGGTAAACCGCGGGTTTGTTACGCAAATAAGTAATATGACAAATTTAATTGCTCAAAACAACATTCTTTATTCCCTGAGGCAGCCTGC
This sequence comes from Bacillota bacterium, assembly GCA_023441125.1. The sequence goes on along the minus strand of JAEZQV010000362.1, from coordinate 7,353 downwards.
CTATTTCAATCCGAATACAACGGGGTACATCATTGATAATGTTGTTTATAATACGCGGGGATTTGTTGTAGACGGAGCGGTTTTTGTCTTTTCCGGAAATTCATGGGGCAGTCCGGAAAATGCGACCGATATCGCCTTATTGCCAAGCGCTCCGGTGGGACCGCCTTATGACCCCGTAGCCGAGCTGTCCGCCAATAACAGCAGCGCTATGATCGACGATCAGAGATAGTAAAACACAGACTTATTTCATCAAAAAGCTATAAACCACCAGGGCGAGTAGCAGAACGGCGCAGGCAGCTGTAATAGCATGTTTTTGCGAGCGAAATGCTGTCTGATTTCGCTCGCTTTTCTGGAGAAGTTCCTGGGCGAGTGCGTCGTAATCAGGGGTATCATCCACAGGCAGCCTAAAAACCGGCTTGCCGCAATTCGGGCATATTTGCGCATTATCCGGGCATTCGTGGCAGCAATAGGCACAGGTAATCATAGGAAGCTCCTTTCTTAATGGGCAAGACGTAAAAAGCTTTTAAACATAGCCGGGTATGGCATTAGCCTTCCGCCAACAGCAAAGGGATTTCTGCTTTAGCCGCCTGTCGGAAAATCACGATCATCACTCCTTGCTTTCCAGGGCTAATTAACTAAAACTGTAATTCGATATCATGATATTCGCTGCCATAGTCTGTTTTCCTTTTGCAACCCGACTCATTTTGCCGGAGTGATGATGGCTGCAATGAGCAGGAGAAAATTAATTTTTATTGAAGTTAAATATTAGTAAATCTTTGTAATTAAAACCAGAGAAGGAGAGATGAAAATGGAAAACCCGGTAATCTGTCAAAAGAGCCCTATGGCTGTAGAGGTTAAAAAGGGAGAGATGTACTATTGGTGTGCCTGCGGGAAAAGTTCCACACAGCCGTTCTGTAACGGCTCCCACCAAGGAACCTCATTTTCACCGGTTACTTTTACGGCCCAGGAGAACGAGACAGTATTCCTGTGTGCCTGTAAACACACGAAAAGCCCTCCTTTCTGTGACGGAACGCATAATAGCCTGTAATTGTCCTAACCGATAACTGCAAATATTTTCAGCGCGAGAAACTGCCTAACAGGCAGGTAAAAAGCAGAGAACCGGCTAGCAAAGCTAGCTGGTTCTCTGCTTTTTACCTGAAGGAGGCTGGATAGGAAAGCGTTAGGAGGAATTTGCAGACTTTTGTCTAAAACTAATTATTATCATATAATACTGTTTGGACGGACAGCGACGGTATAAGTTTGCGGGAATCTCATAAAAGTTGGAAGGAAATGAGTTGCAAAAGGAGCGACAGACATGGCGAATCCGGACTCCCTGCTAAAAGTTTTGTTGCGGCGTTTGACGAGTCATTCAGGGGTTGTCTTCCTGCTGGGATTTATTTTAATTTTCAGTCTGTGGCTGTTTGTATGGCAGCAAATCACTGACGATTATGACAATGCAATCGAGGATGCCACGCGGGAAACCATGAATTTAGTCATCGGCTTTGAGGAGCATGTGCGGCGGATTATTGCGGGGGCGGACAAGAGCCTGTTAAAGATTAGGAAAGTGTATGAAAGAGAGGGACTTTCCAGTCCGGCGGTCGACGATTTGCTGGCAATAGATGGTAACGACGCAAGCGGCATTCAAGTTGCCATTGACGACGATCAAGGCATCACGCAGGCCGCTTTTGATAAGCGGGCGATCGGCAATGATATTTCTGACCGGGAATATTTTCAGTTCCACCGGGATACGGCCACCGACGCTTTGTATATCGGCCAACCGGTTGTCGGCAAGGCGAGCGGGGCGGTCGGCATCCCTGTTACCCGGCGCTTCAATAACCCGGACGGCTCGTTTGGCGGAATCGTGCTTATTGCTCTAAAAAGCGACTACTTTCTCAATTATTATGAAAAAGTAGATCTTGGCCAGGATCAACTTATCGGACTTTATGGACTTGACGGGTTCATCCGGGCGCGTCAGTCCAACGGCAGCAAGTCTTACGGCCAGGATATCTCCAACGCCGTGCTGTGGGAATACATACAAACCAGTCCGGCCGGAACCTATATAGCAAGCGCAAGCCTGGATGGAATCCAGCGCATTGTCAGTTACCGGGTCATGCCGGATTACCCCCTGGTCATCGCCGTGGGCAAATCGGTCCGGGTGAGCCTAACCGGATATGAACAGCGCAAACACGGCTATATTCTCGGTGCCGTCCTGGCCAGCCTGTTCATTCTGGTGTTCTGCTATGTGATTGTCAACCGGCATACGCTTTTGCAGCGGCAGCATGAACGGTTGCAGGCAGTGGAAGGGGAACTGCTGGCGCATAACGAGGAACTACAGGCCAAGGAAGAAGAACTGCTGGCTCAGAACGAGGAACTGCAGGCGCAGGAAGAGGAACTGCTGGTCCAGAATGAGGAACTACAGGCCAAAGAAGAAGAATTAATGGCGCAAAACGAGGAACTGCAAGTTAAGGAAGCAGCGCTGTTCAACAGCAGAGAGCGGTACAGAGCGCTGCTGGCGCAAATGTCGGAAGGAATCATTATCTACGGATATCCGGCGATGAATATTATCGAGACCAACGACAACGCCACCAGCTTGTTCGGCTATCCGGCTGAAGAACTACTGTCGATGAATTTTACCGAACTGCATGGACCGGGCCTGGACAATATTCAGTCCGTTATTTCAGACTTGCTTGCGACCCGGAAGGTTCTACCCCAGGTCCATTCCTTCCGGCATAGGGACGGCTACCTTTTTTATGCCGAGATTGCCGCTTCCCTGATTGAGCATCAGGGAGAAACCCTGATTATCCTGTCCTATCGGGATATAACGGCCAGCCGCAAGCTGCAGGAGCAGATACAAAAAGATGTGGCAATGGGCGGCAGAGTGCAACAGGTAATGCTGCCGGGGGACTATGAAGATGAAAAGGTGATCATCCGCACCGCTTATGAACCGTTTCGCATGATCAGCGGCGACAATTACGGCTATAAATGGGTCCGCGGCGGCAGCCTGCTCAACGGGTTTCTGATTGACGTCACCGGCCATGGCATGGCAACGGCCTTGCAAACCGCTGCTGTCAGCACCTTGCTGTACAAAGAAATAGAAAAGGACCAGCCCTGGACGCAAGCAGCACTGGCGAAACTCAATATGCAGTTCGCCGCCTATTTGCCTGAGCATTCCTATGCTGCGGTTTTGGCCTTTTCCTTTGATTTCGCCAAGAGGCTGCTGACCTGTGTCTCAGCCGGCATCAATCATTTTATTGCCTCCTGCCAGCATCACCACGACTGGATTGCCTTGCCCGGCAGCTTCCTGGGAAATCCTGATTTCGGCCGGTTTGAGTCGATGAGCATCCCGCTGCAGCACGGCGATGTCTTTTGCTTCCCGACTGACGGGCTGTTCGAAAGACTTGTCCCGGAACAATTGGGCGAAAGGCTGGACTTCGGCGAAATTGTCGCAGAAATGCGCCGGCGGGCTGCACGTGAGGACAAGGTTGACGACTGCACCATGCTTTGTCTTACAGTGAAAGCATTTCCCAGTTATCCGGTTTCCTTCGAATATGCAGGCCGGAAAGAGCGTAAGCGGGTTTTGCACCGCGTCTGGCAGGCACTGGCTAAGATCACCGGCCGGCGCGATTTCGCCAGCGAAGTGGCGCTGGGAGAGGCTGAGACCAATGCGTTCCGGTATGGCGGCAAAGTGCGCATAAAACTTAACCGAATCGGCCACCGGCTTATCCTACGGGTATTCAGCGACGGACCCGGGTTTACCGGCAATGAAGCCGTGAAAAAGATCCAGGCAACCGGCATTACAGCGACGCTCAAAGCATCGTTGCCGGATGAACACGGCCGGGGTATCCCGCTCATGCTGGCGATGATGGATCAGGTGCTTTATAACCGACGCGGCAATGAGGTGATGCTGGTCAAGGATTTGACCGTATGCAAAAAAGCGGCAAGGAGTGACGAGGATAATGATTAATATAAGCAATGATTCTGTTACGGTTTCCCTGCCCGAGCGATTTCATGACGAGCATGCGGTGAACATAGGGCTGAAGCTGGAGGCGGAGTTACCGGCAAAGGGTCGGATCATACTGGATTTTAGCAATGTGCAGTATATCGACAGTACCGGTGTAACGGTGCTGCTGGCCACTAACAAGGCATTAAGCGCCAAGGCCGTGAAGCTCATTCTCCGGGGCATGAATGCAGAGGTAAGAAATTTTTTCTCCCTGACTTACCTCGACAGGCTGTTTACGATAGAATGACAGCAGAGAAAACCCCTTCTGTAACAGTGCTGTCAGGAAGGGGCTTAGTGATTACCTTTGGTGATTTATTCAGTTATATTTTCTTAAAGTCAATATGTCCCTGTTCAACGTCCGTGTGAATCAGCTGTACCCTGACTCTGTGCCCGACAGCCTCGCCGGTGAAATGCCCGATAAGTTTTCCTTCTACAGGGGGGTGAAGCAGACGGACCCAGGTTCCTTTTTCGGATGCGCCGGTGATAAAGCCGTCGAACTTTTCGCCGATCCGGGACCTTAGCAGTATCGCCGCGGCTGATTTGGCAACCTGCCGCTCCACTTTTTGCGCTACATTTTCGGCTTCGGTGCAGTGCCTGGCCAACAATTCCAGTTCATCAACCCGATAAGGAGACGGGCTGCCCGCTAAAGCTGCTTTTAGCAGCCGTTGCGTAATTAAGTCCGGATACCTTCGATTGGGCGCTGTGGAATGAGCATAATCCCTGACGGCTAAACCGAAGTGGCCGACCGAGTTTTCACCGGGTACTTCGACAACGTATTCACCGGCGCCTAACAGCTTAATAATACTGAGGGAAAGATCAGGAAAGCGCAGCGGATCGGCTTTTTGCTGCGCTGCCAGGAAGGCCTCTAATGCCCGTGAATCAGCTTGGCGGGGTAAGGCAAAGTTATGTTGCATAGCCAGTTCGACAATTCGTTCCCATTTTTTAGGGGTGCGCACAACCCGCCTTAGTGACGGGAATTTTTTGGCTTCCAGGTAACGGGCCGTGACACCGTTAGCCGCAATCATAAAATCTTCAATCAGTTCTTTGGCGCTATTGCGTTTTTCAACTTCCAGATTCTTGATTTCATCAATATCAAAGACCGGACGGGCTTCGATTGTTTCAAAATCCAGTGCCCCGTGTATATGACGGAGCGCTTTGAGCTTCTGCGCCGTTTGATGCTGCACGCGGATATTTTCCGCCAGGCCGGGTACTGCAGCGACAGCCTGGGGCATGTCTTCCATACCGTCCAGCCACGCGGCAACACTGTTGTAGGCCAGCTTTGCGTGGTTGCGGACCATGGCCCGGTAGATATCTGAACTGAGTATGGTGCCATTGCCGGCCAGGACGATTTCCACAATGATTGCCAGCCGGTCTGAATCAACATTAAGCGAGGTAAGATTATAGGAGAGTTTTTCCGGCAGCATGGGGAATATCTGGGCAGCGGTATAAATAGAAGTGGTATTATGTTGGGCATGCTCGTCAATGGCTGAGGACTTCTTTACTAACGCATCCACATCAGCAATCGCCACCAGAACTTTTACGGCTTCGCCGGGCAGCACGACGGCAACGGTAAGCTGATCCAGATCGTTTGAATCATCATTATCGATTGAACACCATAATAGATCTCTAAGATCACGCATGGATGCTTCCAGTTTAGGAACGCTTTCGTCAAGTTTGCTAAGTTCGTCAATAACCTGACCGGAAAAGTCCGGTAAAAGATCTCTTTCGAGCATTACCCGATGCGCAATTTGCTGCAAGCGGGAGCGGTGGTGTTTGTCATTGGCACTACTCACTTTGTCCTCCTTATGAAGCTTTGTTTATCGTTTTCGTTGAATTGTTTCCCGGTTTACAGAGTCTTACTGGCTGGCAGAAGCCAGTCCGAGCACTGGACTACTACTTCTGGCTTCACAACTGTTTATCCTGCTGCCGGCACACAAATAACCAACCATAATCAACTGCAGAAATTTTTTTGCCGCCATGGACAGAATTTTTCGTTACGTGTATTATGGAGTTTGTGAGGACTTATAAACTATGGATTTGCTATAAAAATTTGACAATAGGCAGGTATAAGATAAGATGATAAAATTTGGTACAGACGGCTGGCGGGGCATCATCAGCGAGGATTTTACCTTTCATAACGTCCGGCTTGTTGCCCGGGCTATAGCCGAATATATAACAGACCGCAATGAGCAGCGGCAGGGCATCGTCATCGGCTATGACGCCCGCTTTCTTTCGCGGCAGTATGCCGAAACCTGTGCGGCGGTCCTGGCGGCCGGCGGCGTTACGGTCTGGCTGGCCGACGCCATCCTGCCCACCCCGGCGCTCACCTGGCAGGTCAAGGACCGCCAGGCCGCAGGCGGCATCATGATTACCGCCAGCCACAACCCGCCAGAATATAACGGGCTTAAATTCAAGGCTTCGTACGGCGGCTCGGCTTCGCCGGAAATCGTGGCGGCAATCGAAAAATACGTACATAAGCTGGAAGACGCAAACTATCAGCCTCCGGCCGCTGCTTTGACCGGTGTGCAGTATTTCGCTCCCCAAACGGAATATTTTGCCCACATCAAAGCCGTGCTGGACCGAAACACCCTGGCTTCATTTCAGGAGCCGGTTGTACTGGACTGCATGCATGGCGCTGCCAGCGGCTATGCCGTGGCCCTGGCCCGTGAACTGGGCATCAATCTGAAAGAAGTGCGCGCGGAATATAACCCGTCTTTTGGCGGCGTCAGTCCGGAACCCATCGAAAAGAACCTGCGGTTCCTGCAGGCCGAGGTCACGCGCAGCCGGGCCTACAGCGGCCTGGCTGTGGATGGCGACAGTGACCGGATCGGCGCGGTGGACGAAAACGGGCGGTTCATCAATGCCCACCAGATCATGGCGCTGCTGGCCAGGTATCTTATCGAGAAACGGGGCTGGAGCGGCGGTTTGGTGGAATCGCTCTGCGCCTCCGGCCTGATTAAGCGTGTGGCGGAAAAATACGGGCGCAAGCTCTATGAGACGCCTGTCGGCTTTAAGTATATTACGGAAGTAATGCTTAGCCAAGACGTTCTGATCGGCGGCGAAGAAGGCGGCGGTCTCGGGATCAAAAATTATATCCCGGAACGCGACGGGCTGCTGCTGGCTTTCCTGCTCATCGAAATGATGGCGGCCTATGGCAAACCGCTAGGGCGGCTGCTCGACGAACTGTCCGCCGAGCATGGCTGGTTCTATTACGGCCGCCGGGATTTGCACCTGGATGACAGGCAGAAACAGGCGCTGCTCGACACCCTGGCCCAAGCGCCGCCGGCCATGGTTGGCGGCGGTAAAGTGCTGGCGGTAGAATGCACCGACGGCTGCAAACTGACACTTGAGAA
>JAEZQV010000359.1 GCA_023441125.1 Bacillota bacterium | reverse complement strand
CAACACATATTTAGTCTGCGGCATGGGGCCTTCGAAAGCATCAACTAAGAGCAGCACACCATCAACCATATTGAGAACCCGTTCCACTTCGCCGCCAAAGTCGGCGTGCCCCGGTGTATCGACAATATTGATCTTGGTATTGTTATACATTACGGCGGTATTTTTAGATAAGATGGTAATGCCGCGTTCGCGTTCCAGATCGTTGGAATCCATAACCCGCTCGGCCACATGCTCATTGGCGCGGAAAACACCGCTTTGTTTGAGCATTGCATCCACTAAGGTCGTCTTGCCATGGTCGACGTGAGCAATAATTGCAATATTACGTAAATCGTTGCGTTCCATATAAAATGACTTCCTCCCTATAATAAAGAAACACGGCTTGCACAGAGCTTACAGCGAAAGCTCAAGCCGATATTGCATTACGGTAAAACAAAAGGATGCATTTGATTGCACCCTTTTGTAGTGTCATGCACAATTCACTATATTATACCAGCCGGCAGATGTCAAATTAAATTTCTCGAAAAATTATTTATGACCACAAATCATTCAGTGTCTTTTTTATAAAGGACCGGATTTTCTCAGCCCGGCTAAGCACCTGCTGCAGCTTAGCGGCATCGGTGGCCACCAGGTCTTCCAGTTTCTGCGTGTAATCAGCATATTCTTTTTCCATTTCGTCCAGGTAAGCCCTAAGCTGCTGAACGGCAGGATCAACCGTAATAGCGGAAGGCTCAACCTGCCAGTCCCGTCCGGTAATTAGAACCGAATCGCCATATTTGGGAATGTAGGTGGGAATTTTGAATTTGTCGTCAATCAGTTTGGCGAACGGACCGGACATCTCGGGTTCACCATGAACTATAAAAATGTTGGCCGGTTTGGTCTGAAACTTTTCCAGCCAGTCAGTCAGTTGATTCTTGTCAGCATGCGCCGAAAATCCTTCCAGGTTATGAATTTTGGCTTTTACGCTGATTTCTTCCCCCATAATTTTGACTTTTTTGATGCCGTCCAGCAATCGCCGGCCCAAACTGCCCTGCGCCTGATAGCCGACAAACAGCACAGTGCTCTCCGGGCGCCATAAATTATGTTTTAAGTGGTGCAGAATTCGGCCGGCGTCCGCCATGCCGCTGGCAGAAATAATAATCGCCGGCCGGTCCAGTTTATTAATGGCTTTGGATTCATCCGAGGTTTTGGTATAGGTCAGCTGCGGCAGGCGCAGCGGGTGATCTGCTTCATTATACAGCATGTCATGCGCTTCCCGGTCATATTCCTGCGAGTTCTTTAGGAATATGTCGGTGGCTGAGATAGCCAGCGGACTATCAATAATTACCGGAATATCAGGAATCTGACCGGCTTTAAGCAGCTTGTGCAGGTGGAAAAGGATGGTTTGCGTGCGGCCTACGGCAAAGGACGGGATGATGATATTCCCCCCCTTGTCCACACTCTCGTTGATGTATTTTGCCAGTAATTCAACCGGATCACCCTGCTCATGCTGGCGGTCCCCATAAGTGGACTCCATAATAACATAATCGGCCTGGTCGATGGCCGCCGGATCCTTGATAATCGGCTGCTCAGGCTGGCCCAGATCGCCGGAAAACAGGATTTTAGCCGTTTTCCCATTTTCAGTGACCCATATTTCAATCATGGATGACCCCAGAATGTGTCCGGCTTCTCTGAATTGAACGGTGAGTTCATCATTGAGCTTCAAAGCGGTGTCATAAGCCACCGGGGAGAATTGTTTAAGACAAGCATAGGCCTCATCCACAGTATACAGAGGCTCTACCGCCTTATGGCCGGCCCGCTGGCCCTTTCTGTTGGCAATTTCAGCATCAAATTCCTGGATGTGGCCGCTGTCAGGCAACATGATGCTGCATAGCTCAGCCGTAACCTTTGTTGCATAGATGGGACCCTGAAAACCGGATTTGCAAAGCCTGGGCAGTAAGCCACTGTGGTCGATATGGGCATGGGTGAGAAATACTCCGTCAAGGTCGGCAGGATTATATAAAAAGGGACGCCTGTTCAAAGCGACAATGGCTTTCGATCCCTGAAACATCCCGCAGTCAACCAAAAACTTTTTTTGTCCGATTTCCAATAAGTAGGAAGAACCGGTTACCATGCCGGCCGCCCCTAAAAAAGTTAAACGCATAGGCTTGTCTCCTTTTCGGCTTCTGTATGTTGGCTTCTATATTGCTATTAACATAGAAACACTTAATTTTCAAAATTCAACACGTCTTGTCATTTTCCTGCAATAAAAAGAATAAAAGCCGAGGGTATTTCCCGGCTTTTACTCTTGATTTTAAGTTTCTATATGTAATTTCTATTCTTCCCCTATGACACGCACTTCCGGGTGTAAGGAAACGCCAAATTGCTTATACACACAGTCTTGCACCTTGTTAATCAGCGCCAGCACATCCTGGGCGGTCGCGCCGCCGGCGTTAATGATAAAACCGGCATGTTTTGTGGAAACCTGCGCACCGCCGACCCGTGTCCCCTTAAGTCCGGCCTGCTCAATCAGCGTTCCGGCATAATGCCCTTGCGGGCGTTTAAAGGTACTGCCGGCACTCGGCATCTCGATCGGCTGCTTGCTCTGCCGCTTGTTGGTATAGTCATCAAGCCGGACCCGGATGGAGGTATCCTCGCCGTCTAATAAGGCCAGTTCTACTTCACAAACAATGCAGCCATTTTCCTGAAATACGCTATGCCGGTACCCAAACTGCAGTTCTTCCCGCGTAAAGCGCCGCAGCAGACTGTTGCCGCATACTGCGGTTACCGCTGCCACCACTTGGCTCATTTCGCCCTCGTAGGCCCCTGCATTCATAAATACGGCGCCGCCAATGCTGCCCGGAATGCCAATGGCAAATTCAAAACCTGTCAGATTATACTCGGCAGCATATTGGGAAACATCAGCCAATAATGCGCCTGCACCGGCAAAAACAGTCGTACCGTTATGCCGGACATAGCCCATTTCCGGACCAAACTTAATAACTAAACCGCGAATCCCCCTGTCAAGAACCAATACGTTGGAGCCGTTTCCCAGCACAGTAACCGGTACGCGAAAATGCTTGGCAATGTCCAATATCCTGGCTACTTCCTGCAAAGAGGCCGGAAAGGCAAGATAATCGGCCGGCCCGCCAATCCGGAAGGTGGTATGTTTGGACATAGGTTCATTAACCAGCAGCCGCTCCGGGGGAACAGCTTTTTTTAATTCGGCATTAAACTCCATAGGCATTGCAACCACCATCTCATTCTTTGCCAAATAAATCCATTCCTTCAGCGACCGCATCGCCAATTATTTTGTAAATATCAGCAGCAATCTGCTGAAAGCGCATGTGGGCGTGAATAAAGTCCCTTGCTTTGGGATTTAACAGAATAAGCTCATACATTTTTTGCAGTTCCTGAGACTTCTCTTTATCTTCCGGATTACCGGCCATTAAATCGTATTCAGCCGCCAGTTTTTTCTTGAAAAAATCCTGAACCATAGTTTTACTTGTTATGTCACTGTCAATACTTTGTTTAGCGGCCAAAAAGGCCTGGTATTCTTCAGAAGTTCTCAGTGCTTTCCCCAAATCATGCGCTTTGTCGTGCACATTCATTACAATTCCTCCAGTTCACCATCTATCTTATGCGTAGCTAATGGTATTTATACCCTACCAACTTTCTTCTATTTCAATAGCCGCCGGTAAAAATCCTGCATAGTTTTGGCATCCTGCGCCTGTGTACCGGCTGACTCCGAGATAATTCTCGGAGTATACCTTCGTTCGGCAACTACAGCCAGCAGCGGTTCATGGGGCGGGCCAAACGGGTCGGCAAACGTCCAATGACGCTTTTCGCCGGCTTGGGTAAACTCAATCCGGCTAAAATGAATATGCAGGTTTTTGGCCGCATCTTCACCTAATACCTCAGCGATCCTGTCAAAGACAGCGGCGAACTCCTGACTTGTCGTATAACGGCCGCCGGTCACGGCATGCAAATGTCCAAAATCCACCGCCGGTCTCACCCGTTCCGCCATTTTACACAGCTCCAGAACTTCCTCAAGTGTCCCCAGCTGATTTTGCTTCCCCATGGTTTCAGGCAGCAACTGCGGTCCCGTCAGGCCCAGCTTATCTGCCTGCTCCAATACTTTGGCAAAAAGCAGCTTAGCCCGTTCCATGGCCTGCCGCCGGTCATTGCCTTTCCCCGGACCGCCAATGTGAAATACAATCCGGTCGGCGCCCGTCCACTTGGCAACCTCCAGCGAACGCAAAAAATGCCGCTGGGTATTACCGGCGGTAATATCATCCTCAGTTGCCAGGCTTATATAGTAAGGGGCATGAATACTCAGTTTAATGCCATGGCGTTTAGCCTGCTCCCCGATTAATTCAGCGGTTGTCTGCCTGACGCTGGCCCCCCGGCTGCACTGGTATTCATAAATGCCAAGGTCAAGTCCCGCCAGCCACGCGGGCATACTGGCCGAGGCCTTAAATCCGGCCGCATAAAAGGCATCCGGGTTGCCTGCCGGCCCAAATTGTGCATACATGGTATTACCACCGTCCTAAAAATTGATTATCTCAGTCCAGCAAAATTCAATTGCCTAAGTGCTTCATACACGGCAACAGCGACTGCATTGGACAGGTTTAGCGACCTGGCATCGTCAATCATGGGAATACGGACACAGTAGTCGGGATAGGCGGCCAGCAGCGCCTGCGGCAATCCGGCCGTCTCTTTGCCAAACACCAGAAAATCATCCGGCTGGTAGCGGACATCACTATGACATTGCTTGGCTTTGGTTGTATTAAAATAAAAATTATGCCCCTGATATCGTTCCAGCACTTCAGCAAAGGTCTCGTGAACATGAACCGTTACCAAATGCCAGTAATCCAGTCCGGCCCGTTTCAAATACTTGTCTTCAATGGAAAACCCCAGAGGTTTAACCAGGTGCAGTTCACAGCCGGTGGCAGCGCACAGCCTGGCAATGTTGCCGGTATTACCCGGAATTTCCGGTTCCACCAGTACAATATGCATCAAAATCACTCCAGTTATACAACATAAAATAGACTATTGATCGGCGGCAAACTTGCACTTTTAGAAGCTTGCCGCCGAAACAACAGATAAAATAATCAAAGTTACACATATTCTACACCGATAGTAAAAATCCTACCCATTCCTGACAAACCCATGTATTTTCCGATATACTGACGCCGCCTGGTTCATACATATAAAGAAACGGCAATCGCAAACCAACATATAAGTAAGGGAGGATAAAAATGGCTGGAGGAAGAGTTAAGCATGTATTCCCTGACGGCAACACTCCCCAAGGCTTCTTTTCCTATTACGAATATGTGATTTCCATTGATACCGCGCAGATATTTTTGTTAAGAGGCGAATCCCGTACCGCTAAATCAGCCTTTATGCAGCAAATTGGCCAGGTTGTGCTGGAAAACGGCTACGACATCGAGTATCACCATTGCGCTACCAATCCGGATTCGCTGACCGGACTGGTAATACCTGAGCTTAATGCAGCCCTGATTAATGATACGTTCCCGCCGGTAATCGATCCCAGGCATCACGGGTGTGTCCAGGAGATAGTAACGTTGGGCGAATACCGGTATGATAGCAGTATCACGAATAAAAACAAGGGTGCCATATTAGCTTGCACCCAGTCGATCAACGGCAGCCTGCAACGCGCCTACCGCATGCTCGGGGCCGCTAAAGCCGTTTACGATGACTGGGAAGCGGCCAACAGCGAGGCCATGAACTACACACTGGCTAATGAAAAGACTGACGCTGTTATTGGTAAAATATTTAACAGCCGGACTACTGCCGGCTGCGGCCAAAACCGTAAATTGTTTGCCTCGGCCCTTACATCGTTTGGCCCGGTAAATTATATTGATTCCATCTGCGCTGCGATCTCATCCCGGTATATCTTAACAGGACTGCCCGGCACAGGCAAGGCAACGCTGCTTGCCAGGGTAGCTGCTACCGCAGTAGCTAAAGGTCTGGATATTGAAACTTACTATTGCCCGCTTGATCCGCACAAGATTGAACATGTAATCATTCCCCTACTTGACACAGCGCTGTTGACCTCTACGCCGCCGCATAATTTATCTGTCAAAAGCGCTGCCGCCGTAATTGACATGAATGCATGTCTTGATCAAAGTATTATTAACCGGTTAGAACCTGTTACCGCGTATGACCGTACTGCCTTCTGGGAATTTTTCGGCAAAGCCGGCAGTTATATTCGAGAAGTAAAAAAAATGCAAGATGAGCTTGAGTCTCACTATGCTCCCAATATTAATTTTACCGGTATAGAGGCACTGCGTACAAAAACTCTGGCAACCATCATTGGGTAAAAACCGCAATGATAGCTGCCGAATAAATATCCCCCGGCTTCAGCCGGGGGAATTATTCCCTTTTATTAAAGTTTTACTGACACCAGCCGCTAAAGTAATTGCTAAAGAAGTAATTACCGGCTGGTGTCAGACTGTTGCGAAGCCTGAGTATTACCAGGCCTAGTGGGGGGCAGTACTGCTTGATAGATGGTATTCGGCGTAGGACAACAGCTGTGTTTTTGCCGCCTGGTCACATTTTTGGCAGCCACAGCCATTACTACTCCCAGCAGGGCAGCTGTCAGATCAACACCGGCCGCCATCCAGTCGCCGCTTTTTAGCGTGGTTGGCAGACCGGTAGCGGTGGTCAATATATTTACAACCGGTAAGCCGGCACACAATACTGCGGCCCCCCGCAGTTGTTCCTGCCAGGCCTGAAGCGGCGGCCGCCAAAAGGCATGGCAAAGCAGGCACAGCCAGACGCTGAAAAAAAACGTGATTTCGGCCTCGGCCCGGTCTTTAAGCGAAACCGGCAACAGGCGATTGCCCCATAAATAAGCGGCGCAGGCATTTATTAAGCCAGTGACAACCGTGACATTCAATGCCTCAATGGCTTTGTACCCATATTGCGCTGTCAGGCTTGCACCGGCATAACGGCGGCGGCGCTTGAC
>JAEZQV010000270.1 GCA_023441125.1 Bacillota bacterium | reverse complement strand
GGTGTAACGTGCCGACACCATCGGCATTGATTGTCAGCATAATCTTATTATTATCGAGAACCCGGAGGGCTGCTGCCTTAATTTTAGGATTGGCTGCTGCTATCGCCGAGAAATATGTATTGAGTATTTTCTCCGGAATGGCATAAACGCCAATACTCATATTAGGAATCGACTGAGACTGGTATAATTCTTTGGCGATGGCCGCATCAGCGGCAGGTATGGCCCGGGCGGTTGACACAGTAAGGCAAAAGATTGCCAGCATAAATAAGATCAGAGTTTTCTTCACTGGGAACATCTCCTTAACCGTTGCGGTAAGATAACCTGGTGATTTATGTAAAACGCGCTAGCTGGCTATACGTTTTACAGCCAATACACTCTATACAATTTCTTTGGTGCAATAGGGGCAAAACCGCCAGCCGGGATTGGTTACTAAGCCGCAGTAAGGGCAATGCTGAACAGCCTCATTTGTCAGCGGAGCGCTGCATTTGGCACAATATTCCCAATCCGGCTGGCAAATAGCGGCGCAATTTTTGCAAAATTTCTTAACAGATATTGCCGGCGGGACAGGCGGAAGAGCAGCTTGCTTGGTAGCTCCGGCGACAAGCAATGCAAGGCCAAAAGTCCCCAGCAAAAGAGCCGTGATGGCCTGACTTCTCAACAGGACAAAGGCTGAACAAACTAGTAAGACAGCGCCAAAAACCATTGCTTTACTTAGGGGATGTGCGGTAGCGGCGGGTTGCTTTGGATACGGTGTTTTGCAAGGTCTGGTCTTTTTACGAAATATACTTTCCATCAGGACACCCCATTTTACTTGTTAGTTACAGGCCGGCTGTTTTTGTGCGGAAGCGTTTTAACTAATAGCCGGAGTGATTGGGAAAGCGGGCCGGCGAAACTGGCTTGGCATTAAAAATCCTACTGTTAAACAGTAGGATGATAAACATGGTTATCCCTTTTGCAGTAATCGCAACGTTAAGGTACAGAATACCTACTACTATTTACTATGCTACCAGCAACAACGAATGTCAAGCCGTATTTAGATTGTTTAATTGCTAAGGTGAGTATTGTTTGGTGCCTGAAGGCTCTGTGGGTAGGCGTTATGCTGGCCAGCTCTTTTGTTTTTGCGCATGAAATGTTATAATTTCTGTTAATTATAATTCATTAGCCCAGGGAGGAAACCTTGCTTAAATTATTAGTGCCTTGTTTGACAGTAAATACGTTATATGACATTAATTTGTCTGAACTTAAGCAGCGGGGTATCCACGGTTTAATTTTGGATCTGGATAATACCATAATCCCGTGGAACAGTCCGGCGATTTGCCCCGAAGTGCTGGCGTGGCTTCAAGACTTACCCTGCCAAGGATTCCAGGTGTGTCTGGTATCCAATAATGGCGAAAGACGGGTTAAACAAATTGCTGGACAGTGTGGCATGCCCTTTATTGCGCGGGCTTTGAAACCCTCGCGGCATGGCTTTAGCCAGGCTGCTAACGTAATGGGCTTAGCTGCGGCGGCAATCGCCGTGGTTGGCGATCAATTGTTTACCGATGTATTGGGGGGCAACAGGCAGGGGATGTTCACCATAAGAGTCAGGCCGCTGGCAACAAAAGAATTTATCGGTACGAGGGTCACCCGGCAACTGGAAAAAGTGGCTATGCGCTTATTAAAAGCAACTGGGCACCTGTAGGAGGACTTACAATGAACATAGCAATGGTTCAAATGCAAGTTAATGCCGGTGAGATCGCCGATAATCAAGCCAAAGGTCTGAACCTTATTCAAGCAGCTGCCGTGAATGCTGATATCATCGTATTGCCTGAGATTTGGACAACCGGCTATGCGCTGAAGAATGTGGCTTTAGTTGCCGAAACAATAACCGGACCGCTTTTAACCCAGCTGGCAGCTATTGCGCGAACGTATAGCGTTACTATTATTGCCGGTTCATTGCCAGTCAAAATAGACAACCGTATCTATAACAGTGCCATCGTCCTGAACAAGCATGGCAACATTGCCGGCAGCTATAATAAGGTGCATTTATTCAGCATGTATGGCGAAGAACGGTTTTTTTCCCCAGGCAACACCTTAGGATTGTTTGCCCTGGATACAATGCCAGCGGGGCTGGGAATATGCTATGACCTTAGGTTTCCGGAATTATTCCGGTCACTGGCATTGCGTGGCGCCCAGATTGTGTTTATACCGGCAGAGTGGCCGGCAGCACGTGGTGACCACTGGCGCACACTGGTTCAAGCCAGAGCTATCGAAAATAACATGTACATATGTGCCGTTAATTGTGTTGGTGAACATAAGGGGGCTGCTTTTTATGGTCATTCGCTGCTCATCGGTCCGGAAGGCCGGATAATTGCCGAAGGTGGCGACACTGAAGCCATAGTTTACGGTGCAGCAGATTTTACCTGTGTCACCAAGTCACGCCAGGCAATATCCGTTTTTAGCGATCGCCGGCCGGATGTATACGAAATCAAATAAAGTTTTAGCGCACAGGCGGCTTGGACCAGACATATTACATATAAAGGAGTTTGAGCTATGAATATCTCAGCTGCGACGAAAAAGGTCGGTCTGCTGGGCTGGCCGCTTGGTCATTCCCTCTCGCCCATAATGCATAATGCCGCTTTTGCTGCCAGTGGTTTGGATTTTGTGTATTTGCCGCTGGCTACGCCGCCGAATTTGCTGGCTGATGCGATAGCGGGGCTTAGAGCTATGGGATTCGCCGGTGTTAATCTTACAATTCCCCATAAAATTGCTGTCAAAGATTATCTGGACGGGCTTGACAAAAGTGCGCAATTAGTGGGTGCTGTCAATACCATAGAATGTAAAGAGGGACGTTTAATCGGCCATAATACAGATGCCGCAGGCTATATTGGGGCCCTTAAACTGGCAGGTATTGATGTAACCGGCAAGCATGCTGTTGTTTTGGGGGCTGGCGGTGCGGCCAGAGCGGTAATCGCGGGGTTTATCGGCGCGAGTATTGCCTCGGTTACCATTGGCACGCGTGATCCCGGGAAGGCAGCTGCTCTGGCCGGTTTATTTACTACGGCGATCCCTGTGAACGGAATGAGCTGGGATAACCGGGGATTTGCCGCAGCGCTGCCCAAAGCCGATATAATTGTGAACACCACACCCCTGGGGATGTATCCTGCTACCGGCAAGCAGCCGCCGCTGGCCTGGGAACTCGTTAAGCCGTCGGTAGTTATTTCTGATTTAATTTATAATCCGTTGCAGACGCAGTTTATGCAGGAAGGTTCCCGGCGGGGACATACTGTCGTAGGCGGGGCAGGTATGCTGCTGGAGCAAGGCGCACTGGCATTTCAGTTATGGACGGGTTGTGAGGCGCCCCGCGATGTCATGCGTCAGGCATTACTTACCGCCTTAAAAAAATAACGACATTCTGCTGTCGATTTTTTACAAATATTATTGTTATAAGCAGGAATTATTTAACATTTTGCGAATATGTACTATATCATTTATACCATTTTTTGCAAAATATTACTAAAAATTCATAATGCGCAAGCAATTGGACTAAACACCAGATATGATATCTAAGTCTAGGCTGAGCAGTAACGCAACCGACCATTAAGCAAATAGGCAATATTTGCTGTGCCGGTTGCGTTTTACTTTATCATATTCCGACCAAAAGGCGGCTGAAGACTCAATGCAAAATAATGATAAGATTGTAAATGAGCTGCTTATTGCCAACATACTGGAGCCGGAGCAATTGGAGAAAGTTTTGGCCATTCAAAAAAAAACAGGCGAATGGCTGGGAAAATTGTTAATCCAGCTTGGCTATATTTCGGAACCCGGAATGATTGAATTTCTGGAAAAGCAGTTTGGTGTGACCTATGTCGAAATGGCGGCTATGGATGTCCCTAGACATATTGCTGCTATTATCCCGCTGTCCGTGGCTGAGCGCTATCAGGTAATTCCTATTGGCCAGGACGGCCGTCAAGTAACATTAGCGATGACTGATCCGACAAACTTTTATGCAATTGATGATGTGCGCATGATTTCGGGCTGTGAGGTTACACCGGTAATCGCGTCAGAACGTGAAATTATGCGGGCAATCAGCCAGTCGTACGGCGTGCAGGAACTGGTGGAGAAAGCAGTAAATCAACTGAAGGCTGAGGACTCCGGCAGTGTCGATGAAGCTTATGTAGCTGGTGACGCCCCCATTGTTAATATTGTTAATTCTATTATCAACCAGGCTATCAAAGACCGGGCCAGCGACATCCATATCGAGCCCCAGGATCAGTCCTTGCGTGTTCGGTTTCGCATAGATGGTGTTCTAAGGGAGGTTGTTACTTTTCCCAACTACTCCCATGCCGCTATTGTATCCAGGATAAAAATCATGAGTGCGATGGACATCGCGGAAAAAAGACTGCCCCAGGATGGCCGCATAAGAATTCAGGCTGAGGACCGGGATATTGACCTTAGGGTATCGACCCTGCCAACGATAATCGGCGAAAAAGTAGTTCTAAGAATCCTTAATAACAAGGATGTTCTTAAAGATATCAACGGCTTGGGATTTAGTCCGGAAAATTTCAGTCGGTATTTTAAATTATATCAGCAAGCTTATGGAATGATCCTGGTAACCGGGCCAACAGGCTCCGGCAAAACAACAACCTTATATTCGACATTGGCAGCGGTAAATTCTCCTGATAAAAATGTAATCACCATCGAAGATCCGGTTGAGTACCAGCTGCGCGGTATCAGTCAGGTCCAGGTTAATCCCAGGACCGGCCTGACTTTTGCGAATGGCCTGAGATCAATAGTAAGGCAGGATCCCAATATTATACTGGTGGGCGAGATTAGAGACAGTGAAACAGCCGACATCGCCATCCGGGCAGCGCTTACCGGTCACCTGGTATTTAGTACACTCCATACGAATGATGCGCCGGGAGCTATTACCCGGCTGGTGGATATGGGGATAGAGCCGTTTCTGATTGCTTCTTCTTTGCTGGGGATTGTCGCCCAGCGTTTGGTACGGCTGATATGCACTGCGTGCAGAGAAAACTATATCCCTGCAGCCGATTCAGCCGAGCGGCGGTATGCGGCTGCGGAGAAGGACCACCTGACAGGCAGCTTATGCCGGGGCAGAGGCTGTCCCCATTGTAATCATACCGGCTATTACGGGCGAATGGCGATCCATGAGGTCATGGCAATAAGTACGGCTGTGCGGGACGCCATCCAGCAGAAAGTCGCCAGTGATACTTTGCGAAATATCGCTGTAAGGGAAGGCATGAAAACAATGCGCCAGGATGGTATTGCCAAGGCCCTGCGCGGATTGACCACGCTGACTGAAGTCATGCGGGTGGCGCATACCGGGACAGGATAGGGGGAGATTCAGGTGTTTGCTATTGACAATTTATTGCGGGAAGCCGTACTGGCACAGGCCTCAGACATTCACCTCGCCGTTGGCATAGCCCCTGTCTTTCGGATAAACGGTAACTTGATACCGACAAAGTATCCGCCGCTTATGGCTGCGGATGCGGAAGAGATCCTGACCGCAATGACTAAACCTGAGCAATTTGTCTGTTTGCTGGATAGCGGCGAACTCGATTTTGCTTATGCTATTGCCGGCTTGGCCCGCTTCCGGGTCAATGCTTTCCGGCAGCGCGGCGTACTTGCTGCTGCCATCCGGGTGGTGGCCGGTCAGGTCCCGACCTTGGAGCAATTGGGTTATCCCGCAGTCTTGAAAACGTTGGCTCGCAAGCCGCGCGGACTGGTTTTGGTCACCGGAGCCACCGGCAGCGGTAAATCGACAACCTTGGCGGCTATGCTGGACTTGATTAATACGGAGCGGGCTTGCCATATTATAACCCTGGAAGACCCCATTGAATATTTGCACAACCACAAAAAAAGTATTGTCAGTCAACGTGAAATCAGCACAGATACCAGGTCTTTTGCCAGTGCCTTACGGGCAGCGCTGCGGGAGGATCCGGATGTTATCCTGGTAGGTGAAATGCGGGATGCGGAAACCGCTGGCATTGCCATAACTGCCGCTGAAACCGGGCATCTAGTGTTTGCAACTTTACATACAAGTGATGCTGCCCAGACAATTGACCGAATCATCGATACGTTCCCCCCTCACCAGCAGCAGCAAATCCGGATGCAGCTCGCGCTGACCCTGCAGGGAATTGTCGCCCAGCAGCTGCTAATGCGCCGGGATGGGACAGGCCGGGTAGCAGCGCTGGAAATCCTGCTTGCTGTTCCGGCCGTGCGCAATCTTATTCGGGAAGGTAAAACCTACCAATTATTGTCGGTTATTCAGACGGGAGCAAAATTTGGGATGCAGGCTATGGATACAGCCTTACGGGATTTATACCAGCGGGATATTGTGACATTTGAAGAAGCGTTAGCAAGAGCTATTGATGCGGAAACCTTCATTAGTTTGAACCGGCATCAATGACGCAGGCAGGAGTATGTTAGTTAAACGGTCGTATAGTAGGCGAGCGCTTAGAGGTGTATGGTGGCCAAAACTTATAGCTATAAGGCGCGGGACAGAAACGGTCAGTTGTTATCAGGCAATATCATTGCCGAGAATGAAGCAGCAGTCGCCGCTTATATCCGGGACAAAGGCTATTTTGTTACCCAGATAAAGACGGGTAATTCCCACCGGGACCTTCGTGCCTGGATAGCCAGCTTACAGCGGATAAGCAGCAGAGAATTGGCAGTTTTCTGCCGGCAGTTTGCTGCTATGCTGGATGCCGGCATTGCCTTGCTGACTTGTTTGAAGATACTTGTCGATCAG
The DNA here is from genome assembly GCA_023441125.1 of Bacillota bacterium. Next base: position 13,416 of record JAEZQV010000270.1, on the reverse strand, counting down.
GCTCACAGTCCGAGGCTTAAAGCTGCATTAATAACAATGCATAAAAAAATCCAGGAGGGTGAAATGCTCTCCCGGGCCATGGCTGAGCATAAGGATATTTTTTCTAACCTGATGATTAAGATGATTGAGGCCGGGGAAATGGCCGGCCTGCTGGATGAAATACTCACCCGGCTGGCAATCCATTATGAAAAGGAGCACAAGCTCAAAGAGCGGCTGGTAGCGGCTTTGCTGTATCCCGGCTTTGTTGTCGGTCTAGCCGTAGTCTGTGTGCTGTTTATTTTAACGTATATTCTACCGGTCTTTGCCAAGCTATTCGCCGATCTGCAGATCGAATTACCACTGCCGACCCGCCTGCTCCTGGAACTAAGCAGACTTTTTATGGAATTTGGCTTGTGGCTGGTAACCAGCTTGACGGTAATCGCTTACAGCGTGGCGGCATTGGCAAGCCGGCCCAAGAGCCGGCTGATTATTGATCAGGGGCTGCTGCGGCTGCCGCTGTTTGGGTCGTTATGGCGCAAGCTGGCGATTGCCCGCTTCTGCCGGACACTGGCTACCCTGGTGCGAAGCGGTGTGCCCATTCTTACGGCATTGGAAGTGGTGAAACAAATAATAGGGAATCGTAGCATGACGCAGGCCGTAAGTAATGCGCAAGCCAGTGTCCGGCACGGTTTTGGCCTGGCAGCGCCACTGGGTGCCAATACTGCATTTCCGCCGATGGTGGTTCAGATGATCGCGATTGGGGAAGAAACCGGCCGGCTGGACACCATGCTGGAAAAGATTGCTGATTTTTATGACAGCGATGTTGATGACCTGGTGGGACGCTTAAGCAGTATGCTGGAACCGCTCTTGATTGGAGTAGTGGGGATCATCGTTGGCTTTATCGTATTGTCAATCATCCTGCCGATGTTTGATATCGTCACCAGGTTTCCCCAATGATGCGATTGGGGCAGCAAGAAAGTCGAAGAAGAGGGGGAAAGATATGTTAATCAGCATGCGAAGACTCAGGTTACATCAAAAAGGCTTTACTTTAGTGGAATTGATGGTTGTAGTTGCTATTATCGGCATTTTGGCCGCCATCGCTGTCCCCAAATTTGCAAGTACCACAGACGCCGCTATCAAAGCAAGGATTCAGGCGGATTTAAGGTCGATCGACAGTGCGATTGCCCAGTATTATACGCAATATGGCGCAACCCCTACCAGTATCAGCTCATTGGCTGTCTACTTTACTTCCACGCTTACAGAAGGAACCCAGGGGTTTAAATACCAAAACAACGCTGTTTCTTACGGTATCGAAGAGGGGCGGGCTGTTGCGAGTATCAATAGCAAGAAATATTATGCCGATTGGTCGGAAAAACAGCAATAAAGCTTATACTTGGTAGTTACAAAAAAGAACTGCTTAGACAATCAGAACGCAATCGTTACAAAAGGAGAATGCTGTTGTTAAGCGCATTTGTTCTTTTACTGGGTTTATGCATGGGCAGTTTTCTCAATGTCTGTATTTACCGCTTACCGCGGCACCAGTCCATAATTGCACCGGCATCATGCTGTCCAGCCTGTAATACCCCGCTCAAGCCTTATGAGTTAATACCTGTTGTAAGCTATTGGCTGCAGGGTGGCCAATGCCGATATTGTAAACAGGCTATTTCATTACGCTATATAGTTGTTGAACTGCTAACCGGAGTACTGTTTTTATGGTGTTTTCATGCTGCTCATTCTGACTGTGAATTTTTGCAGTTCTTTATCTTTATTTCATTTCTTACCGTAATTGCCTTCATTGATTATGACTGCCAGCTTATCTTGGATAAAGTGCTGATTTGGTTTGCGGCAGCAGGTATTGCAATCAATCTCTACACCGGCAATCGGCACTTGCTGGATATGGCTGTAGCCGGGATTGCCGGCGGGGGACTCCTGTTGGCTATTGCTATACTAACCCGGGGCGGAATGGGCGGCGGTGACATTAAGTTCGTTACTGCCCTCGGTTTGTGGCTGGGGTTGAAGTATACGGTATTAACCTTGTTTTTGTCCTTTGTGATCGGCGGAGCCGGGGGCCTGATATTGTTGCTGGCGAAAGTAAAAGGACGTAAAGAGTTTATTCCGTTTGGACCGTTTATTGCTATTGGCGCTTTTATAAGTGCGTTATATGGGGATGGGATCCTGCAATGGTATTTACAGAATTTCCGGTGAAAAAAGGCCGTGGTATGCAAAAACCGGGAAAAAACGGCTTTACGCTGCTCGAAGTCTTACTCGTTGCCGCTGTTTTGGCAATTGCCGCGGCGCTGCTTACGCCGAAACTGGGCAATTCAGTTGCCCGGCATGAGCTTGATACTGCAGCCAGACAATTAATGGCTGACTTGCGCTGGATGCAGCAAATGGCGATTAATTCTGGCGGACAGGTAGCACCGCAGATGACATTTGCCTCCGGCGTTCCCTATCACTATGCGGTGACGGTGAGCGCCTGGAGCAAAAAGACAGTGCCCTTGCCGCGGTCGGTAGCTGTGGTGAATTCGTATATTACTTTTGATGCCGACGGGTTGCCCGGACTGCCTTATAAAATGGGAACAAGCATTATACTCAATAGCACCAAAATACCCGGTTTAAGCAGAAAAGTAATTATTGATTCGCAGGGACGGGTACGTATGGAATGATAGGCGCAGAAGAAAAAAGCGGGCTGCAGGCTGGGTTTGTTATGGCCGAAGTGATTTTGGCGGTAATGATTATCGCAACAACCCTAGTGGCCACGGCAGGAATGTTTATTCAATCTACCTGGAGTAATAAAAATGCTGCTGAATATACAGTGGCCGCAAATTTAGCGCAAAAGCAAATAGAACTTTTAAAGCTAAAATCTTACAATTACTGGTCAAATCAGAGCATGCCGGCCGAGCTTGCCTGGCAGGATACCACGGAAGCGCTGCCGGTTACGGTCAAAGGCGTACACTACTATGTAACGACAACGGCCGCGACCAGTATGGAGGACAGCAATTTAACCGAGGTAGTGGTTGTTGTCTACTGGACCCGGCAGGGACAGGCTTGTGATGTCCGGATGACTGCGTTTTTTTCGAAACTTGAATGATAGCTTGCCAAGCGATAGGAGAGAACCTAGATGAAAGACGGTTCAGCAGGGCAAAAGGGCGTAACTTTGCTGGAACTTGTTGTGGGCCTGATGGTAATGGTGCTGCTGCTGGCAGGGACTTATCGGCTGTTAGATGCTGCTTTGTCGGCCTGGCGGGCAGGCAGTAGCCGGTCCGAAGTGCAGCAAACCGCCAGATTTGCCCTTGACAGCATGGTGAGAAACTTGCGTTATGGCGATCAGTATATCCTGGAAAATGATAAGTCAATTACCTACCGGAATAGAAAGTCGGGATCACAGCTGAATTATATTTATCGGTACAGTGTAGGCAGTGATCATAAATTATATCATGGCGGGGTGGCGCCGTATTCTTCGCCCCAGCCGGTAACGGGTGACAACGTTAAAGGATTCAACCGTGTTACGATCAACGCCAATAACGAGCCATTATTCAGTCAGCCCAATGGTGCTGCTAGCAGTTATGTCGTTATTACGGTTATTGCTGTCGACACGAGTACCGGCCAGCAATGGGAAACCAATTCGGCCGTTGTCAGCATGGTTCAGGCACTTAAGTAAGTTTAAGGGGGAGGGCAGTCTTGCGGCACGATTGGCTATTAGACCGGCAAGCCGGTTCGGCCGGGCTGCTGGCGCTGTTGCTGATGACTCTTCTGCTTGTCCTAGGCGGAGCACTTATTGCATTAAGTTCAACCGAAATGGATATTAGCAGGGATTATCGTAACGGCATTGCGGCCGAGTATCTGGCCGAAGCAGGAGTTCAATGGGCAATTGTCAAATTAAAACGTAAGAATGATTTTGTGACCTCGCCTGGTAATAGCTTTACGTCTCAGCTGAAAAACCCCGGCACAGCTACTGCCGGCACCTTTACTGTGGAGGTGGCCAATTCCTGGAATGTATGTACTATAAAAGCTACCGGCATTGTGGGCAACAATGACAAGACCGCAAGACGCCTGCAGGTGTTAAAGGTAACTCCCCGGGGAGTGTATAGCTTTCCTGTGTATTCAGATACTTCAGTGACTGTAGGCAACAGCAGCAAGATTTGGCAGGGGGCGGTTGGCAGTAAGGGGAGTATTGATAATAAGGGGTATGCCCAGGGAGAAATACAGCCAAATTTAAATAATTTTATTTTCCCGGCGGGTAACGAGACTGATTATAGCAGCGCTGCCGCATTACCGCCGGTAATTAACAGGGGTGAAACCTTTGCCGGTCTGTCCGGCCTGTATTATGTGAATGGAGATTTTATCATTGACGGGAATATAGCGACTGCGGCTAATAATACGGCTAGTATCTTTGTGAAGGGAAAGACAACTATTAATGATGACGCCCATCTTACCGGCAAGCTGCGAATCATTGCTGCCAAGGAAATTGAAGTTAACGGCTATGTTAACCGGGCAATTTTAATTGCTGGCGGAACCGGCGACTCTGTTATTAAAAATTCGGCCGAGCTGTACGGCAGCATGATTTCCCGCGGAAATCTGATTATACATGGCACAGTAACTTACGATACAGAAGTTATACTGGCTTTTTTGCCGTATTTGGGGTCGACATTTACAATAAATTCGTATAGCAACTATTAATTTATTTGGAGGTATTGGATTGATGCAAGTTAAGAACTATATGGAAGATCTTGTATGGGAACGGCTTGATGAAGTAATGGTTAATCATAGAAATGTGTGCCATTGTGAAAAATGCCGTTACGATGTTGCTGCCCTGGCCCTGAATTTTTTGCCACCCCGTTATACGGTGACAACACAGGGAGAAACGTTTACCCGGATTAAGGCACTGGAACAGCAGTTTAATATTGATATCTATACTGCCATCAGCCATGCGGTGCAGATCGTGGCGAGTAAGCCTCATCATGACGTTACATGATTTTGTTAGCTTAAAAAAGAAGCTAATACACTGCTTTATCGGTCCGCCAACCGCTGTTGTCGGCCTTGATATTGGGACAAGCTGTATCAAGATTGCCGAAGTGTCACAAGTTACCGGACACGCCGTACTCAAAGCAGCAGGCCTGTTTGATGTACCACCCGGCTTAATCGACGATACCGGTTATATCCTCGATCCCGCTGAACTGGCCGCTGCAGTCAGAAAAATGCTGGCCAGCTGTGAAATTTTCTCCCGGGATGTTGTTGTCGCTGTCGCCGGCAGTTCTGTCTTTGTCCGGGTGATACTATTGCCTGCCATGAGTACCGCCGAGTTAAAAGAGGCTATCAAGTGGGAACTGGAAAAATACATACCCTTTGAGTCTGACAGCTATTATCACGACTATGCCATAATCGGACCGGGAAAAACGGAAGCCGAGTTACGGGTGCTGCTTGTTGCCGCGCCGCGCCGGCTTGTTGATACCTTGATCCATGTAGTAAAGGCGGCTAATTGCCGGCCGTTAGCCATAGACATTGAAGCAGTGGCGCTGTCGCGTACTCTGCCCGAGGGTGAAAATGCCGCGGTTATTGATATTGGCGGCCACTCTTCCCAGATTATAATTTTTCAGGAATCGATTCCTGTGGTCACCCGGTCATTGCCCTTCGGCAGCCGCAGATTTACCGAAGTGATTATGCAGACGCTGCAGCTTGATTATCTGGCGGCTGAGCGTTCAAAACAAAATCTGACCGGACTTTTGCAAGGCAATAACCTGGCAGGGGAAAAAACGGCGGTGCTGCAGCAACTGGCAGAAGTCAGCGGCGAGATTGTACGCGAGGTAAGGCGCACTCTCGAATATTATCAACTGCAAAACCGTGAGACGGTGATTGAACGCATGCATCTTACCGGCGGCGGCGCCAGAATGGATAAATTGGCCGAGCAGTTTACGGCACAGTTTGGGAATAGCCAACTGGTAGCACACAATTCACTCGCACGAGTACAACTGGGGCCGTCTGTAGATGAACCATACTTGCGCGGCTTAGCCCCGCAATTGGCTGTAGCGCTTGGACTTGCCCTGTATAGAGGTAATTATGCTAACCGTTAACTTACTGCCAGTGACAGAGCGGACTTGCAGCTGGGTTACGCAGAGAGTGGCAATCGCTGCGTTTATGGGATTATTTATGCTGGCAGGCTGTTTGTTTACTTATAACAGCTATCAAATTTGGTTCTTGGAGAAGCAGGTGGCTGCTGTGCGCCAGCAACATGAGCTATTGCGGCCGGCCCAGGAAAAATTACAGTTGACACTGGCGCAGCAGCGTATTTTGGCTGAGAAAAACAGCAGACTAATTAAAATTACTGCTGAGCGTAGGTCCTGGAAGTCATTGTTGACTCACCTGGAAATCATAGCGCCATCACAAATATGGTTTTCCGAACTGAGCACGGTTGAGAACAACACCCTGTTTGTCAGGGGGAATGCCTTGGCATACCCGGATTTGGCAACTTTTATCGCTAAATTAGAACAAGATGAGTATTTAAGTGAGCCGGTACTTTTAAAAACCGAGCAGGACTCGCAATTTGCTTTTACCAGATTTGAACTGACTGTTAAAATTAAGGGGATATAGGTGTGGCTTGGATAGTTCGGCTAACAGGCAAGTATAAGGCTATCGTTTGGTGCGTAGGCCTGGCAGCTGTCGCTGCAGTTAGCTATTTAGGAATCATTGCGCCGCAACGGGAACGCATCCTGGTGTTAAGGGCGCAATATCAGGCCGAACTGCAGCAGATAAAAACTATTGAAGCCTATGTTCAGAAGCATCCTGATCCAGATTGGTATTTGCAGGAATTAAAATCGAAAGTGGCAAGAGTTGACGCAAAACTGCCCAATCAACCGGAAATTGGCGAGTTTCTAAAAGAGACAGAGCAATTGGCTAGGCAAAGCGGGATCAATGTGGCCGGGATACAACCTCTGGCTACGAGAAATAAAGACGGGTACCGGGAGATTCTGATTGAACTTAAGGTAAGCGGAACATACCTAAATTTGCTTGAATTTATGAAGCAGCTTGAGGATGGCCGGCGGTTCAACTCGGTTGTTAATATACATATTCAAGCCAAGCATGAAAAGCTGGATATGAAAATCCAGCTGGCAATTTACAGCAATGGCATTTATTTGGAATCTGTACCTCAGCGGCCGCCGTTTCCCGCTTCGGCCGGCAACTAGCAATTATTTTTACAGAGGTGTTTTGATGTTTAGATTTTTGACAGCCGGTGAATCGCACGGACCGGCGCTTACAGCTATTATCGAAGGGGTTCCGGCCGGTCTTACGTTAGACCTGGAACAAATTAACAGCGATCTTGCCCGGCGGCAGCAAGGCTTTGGCCGAGGCGGACGTATGATGATTGAAAAGGATAAAGCGCAGATCCTGTCCGGTGTGCGGTTTGGCTGCACGTTAGGCAGCCCGCTGACAATAGTGGTTGCTAATCGCGACTGGGACAACTGGCAGGAGCGTATGGCTGTTTTTGGTGAACCGCAAGGTGACAGGATAACAGCTCCCAGACCTGGCCATGCTGATTTACCAGGTATCTTAAAATATCAGCGTCAGGATATCAGGGATATTCTAGAACGCGCCAGCGCCCGCGAAACTGCCGCCCGGGTAGCCGTTGGCAGTATTGCCAAACAGCTTTTATCTGCAGCCGGCATAACGGTCACCGCCACCGTAACAAATATCGGTGGAGCCACCACCGAGGAAGCCATGAAAGAAGCCATTGCCGCCGCGAAGGCGGCTGGAGATACTCTTGGTGGTATTTTTGTAGTGACTGCCCAAGGCCTGGTACCCGGGTTAGGCAGTCATGTACAATGGGACAGGCGGCTTGACACCCGCCTGGCAGCTGCTGTGATGTCAATTCAGGCCATTAAGGGTGTGGAATTTGGCGCAGGCTTTGCTTATGCCGGTTTACCGGGCAGCCAGGTTCATGACGAAATATACTTCGATACCGACCGGGGCTATTATCGCCGCACCAATAATGCCGGGGGCATTGAAGGCGGGATCAGCAATGGCGAAGCTATCGTCCTCAAAGCGGTAATGAAAGCCATTCCCACGCTGATGCAGCCGCTTGCTACGGTTAATATTATTGATAAAACAGCGGTAAAGGCAAATACCGAGCGAAGTGATGTATGTGCTGTAGCAGCGGCGGCTGTCGTCGGTGAAGCCATGGTTGCCATTGTCTTGGCGCAAGTATTGCTGGAGAAGTTTGGCGGCGACAGTGTTGATGATTTGCTGGCCGCACTGGAAAATTATAAGACCCGGATTAACAAGTAGGGAGAATGAGTTGGGTGGAGGCGTTATGGTTAGGCAAAGACTGAGTCGCCAACAAGGCAAATTCTGGATACTTCTCTGTTGTTTGCTTGCCGGAATGGCTTACTATCGTTGGCTGCCGGGAATTACTATGGTTTCAGGCAGCCGGCAGAATAATGCGTATCCCAGCCCCGCCGCCGTTGTGCCGCCGGCTCAGCCCATACTGCCCAAAGGGTATGGTGTTCAGAATAGTGGCCGGGATCTATTTGCTGCTCCCCGGGAATTTCAGTTAGCTTCGGCTGCTTTACCGGTCTCAGCATCTGCCGCCGGCAATTTTGCCAATAACTCTCAGCCTGCTTCCCAGACCGAAAAAAAAGCAGATATTACGTTGCGGCTTGTTGGTGTTATCAGCGGCAACGGACAGGCTGTGGCCATTATCCAGAAGGACACGGGCAGCCGCTTTTACCGGGTTAACGAATATATTGCCGACTATCGGTTAATCACAATTGCAGAAAATTCGGTTACTCTGCTGGGGCCGCAAGGACATAAAGTTTTGACTTTAGAAAGGTGAAGCATGCGCTATTTTCTAAAATCAATGGTGTTAACACTTGGGCTTGTACTTTTTACGATAACAGGAGCAGCCGCCGACAGTCCCAAGGTAAATATGAATGTAATTAACGGTGAAGTGAGGGACGTGCTTACAGCCCTTGCTGCCATTGGCAAGATAAATGTAGTACTGGATGATACGGTAAGTGGTACGATTACCATTCAGTTACAGGACATTGCTTATGAGACCGCTCTGGATGTAGTCTGCAAAACCAAGGGACTTACGTACCAGCAGGTTGATGATGTGCTGGTTGTAGGCAGTTCAGATCAAATTGGCCGAGGCTTTGGTTCAGTGCATATCTTTAAGCTGCGCTTTATCAATCCCGATTCTGTTAAAGATACGGTACTCTCTATTCTTTTTGGTGAAAAGAAAGGTCTGAAGGAAACTACGGTCGAGGGGAGTTCAGACACAAAACACACAAAGTCACCGAAGAATCTTACTGATGGCAGTGTACCCTCAACCGGGGAAATAAAATCGCGTGAGCGGTCAACCGCATTAGACCGCCTGACGATTGACTATGCCACGAACTTTTTAATTCTATATGGTACAGCCGATGAGGCTGAGAAAATCCAAAAACTTTTACATGAACTTGATATACCTTATCGGCAAGTAGCCTTGGAAGCGGAAGTGCTGGCCATTAGTAAGGAAAAAAATAAGGATTTGGGTATTGAGTGGTCGTGGGACTCCACGCCACAGTATGCCGAAAGAACGGATGATGACGAAGGCAATGTTACTGTTTCGCGGACGAATAACAGCGGTATAATTCAATTCGGACGCAATCCGGAAGGGTACCCTTACGAGTTTTATTATCAGGCTAAGATTAATGCCCTGGTGAGCAACGGCGATGCCCAGGTTCTTGCCAAACCTACAGTAACCACCATCGACGGCAAACAGGCACAAATACTAATTGGTGACCGTGTCCCGGTATTGGTTGATAAAATTCAGGACGGGACAACGACGACAACCATTGAGTATGTTGATGCCGGGATCAAACTTACCTATTTACCGCGCATAAATTCAGATGATCTTATTACCGTCAATGTCAGAACCGAGGTTAGCAGTGCCACTTTGGTATCAGACATGAAAGCGTATAAAATAACTACCCGCGAAGCGGAAACATCGGTACGGCTTAAAAATGGCCAAACGATGGTTATCGGCGGCTTAATTGGCACTACGGACAGCGAAACCAGGAAGGCAGTACCCTTCTTCCGTAATTTACCGTTGATTGGTGCACTGTTTAAGAACTTTAGCAAATCGCATAATGACACTGAAGTAGTGATCTTTCTTACTCCGCGTATTGTCAAGTAACTCAGGCAGGAATTCTTTCGGAGGAATATAATGAAAAACATAGTTCTAATAGGGTTTATGGGTACAGGTAAGACCAGCACCGGACGCCTGTTAGCGGGACGGCTGAATCGTCCCTTTATTGATGTAGATAAAAAGATCGAGCAGGAGACCGGGCTGGCGATTAGCGATATTTTTCAGTTGTATGGAGAGACTCACTTCCGACAGCTTGAGCGTGATGTGATTTCGCGGATAGCACGCTATACCAATACCATTATTGCTACTGGCGGCGGGGTAGTGTTAAAGCAGGAAAATATGCTCAGACTGAAAAGTACGGGCGTCATTGTAGCGCTTACCGCCTCGCTGGACATTATTTTGGAACGAACATCCCGCCGCGGGGTAAGACCGCTGCTGGATTGTGAAGATCGTGCCGAGCGGGTGGCCAAGTTATTTCAGGACCGAGCCAGTCTATATATGAAAGCAGATTATACGGTTGATACCAGTTGCATGTCGCCGCACCAGGTGGCTGAAAAAATTATTGTTCTATTGCGGGAAGGGGGACATTTGCGTGGGCGAAGTTAATGTTGCATTAGCTGCACAGCAATATACAATTCATATTAGCGCCGGTGGACTTAATCAGGTAGGATGGTTGATGCGCGCCCTGGCGCTGGGCACTAAAGCGCTGGTTATTACCGACGAAAATGTTGGACCAATTTACGCCGACAAGTTAGCCGACAGCCTGCGGGCCGCCGGCTTTCAACCGGAGATTCTGACAGTGGCGCCGGGTGAGTCCGCAAAATCACTGGCAACTGCTGATACTGTATTTACTAAGGCAATTGATATGGGCCTGGACCGTAAAGCGCCGATTGTTGCCTTGGGGGGCGGTGTCGTCGGCGATTTGGCCGGATTTGTCGCAGCAACCTACTTGCGTGGTGTGCCTTTCATTCAGGTACCGACAACATTGCTGGCCCAGGTTGATTCCAGTGTCGGCGGCAAGACGGCCGTGAATCATGTGTTGGGGAAAAATCTAATCGGTGCCTTTTATCAGCCAAGTCTGGTTGTTATTGACCCGGAGGTATTAAATTCCTTACCGGCCAGGGAATTAAAAGCCGGCCTGGCCGAGGTTATCAAATATGGCGTCATTGCCGACCGGCTGTTTTTTGATTATTTGCGGTCGAATGCCGAAACCCTGCTGCAGCGTGAACCTGGGGTGCTGGCAACGGTAATTGAAAAATGCTGTCGGCTGAAAGCTGATGTTGTCAGGCAGGACGAGCGGGAAACCTCGCTGCGGATGATCTTAAACTTTGGCCATACTGTCGGTCATGCTGTTGAAGGTGCCGGCGGCTATTCCGAATATAACCACGGCGAGGCGGTAGCCATCGGCATGCATGCCGCGGCGCTTATTAGTAAAAGCCTGGAAATGTGCGAACCGGCGCAGGTGGAGGCCCTGAAAGCACTCTTGGTGCAAATGGGCTTACCGTTACAGGCTCCTGACTATCAGCCGGAAAAACTCATGCGTTATCTGGCCAGGGATAAAAAAGCCGTGGGCGGTGAGATTAACTGGGTGCTAATGTCCGGCATCGGTCAAGTAAAAATAACCCGCGATGTACCTAACCCTGTGGTCCTGGCTGCGTTGGCAGCGATCACCTGCTTGGATAGCTAACAGGTAAGAGAATAATGATGAGATTGTCGTACTGTGGTGTCTTTACCATCCCGGAATGGTGTCCGCAAGGATTCGTTCCCGTTAGGGTAAAAGCAAGCTATGGTTGTGACAATCTTAATTTTTTTGGCCTACAGGCCCTAAATCGGCCTATTTCAAGAAAAATTACCGGTAAGGCAGGATAGAGTATGAGCTTGTCGAATAGGAAACTGGGTATCAAAAAAATCGTTGGAGGAATGAGCAGGTGCCAAGCAGGCGAAAAAGAGCAATCATCATTGTATCTGTTATTGCACTGGTATTAGTAGGAATTATCGGTTACAGGATTTATAGTAATCTGCAGACAGGAAAAGAGCGGGCCGGGCGTGTGTCTCAGGGGCAGGTAGTTGCTGTTGAGGCGGCAACTGTAACCAGAAGAGATGTTCTGCCAGTCTTAACTTTTTCTTCCAATCTTGAGCCTGTATGGAGCGCCGAAATTTCCGGCAAAGTCGATGCCCGCGTTGATCAGCTTACTGTGGATGAAGGCGACGTTGTAACAGCAGGGATGACATTAGCCGTGCTTGATATGGGCGAGCTTTCGGCCCAGGTGATTCAGGCCGAGGGGAATCTTTTTCAAGCCAAGGCGAATCTCGAACAAGCCGAACTTGATTACCGGCGGATGGAAGCCTTAAGCAAACAGGGAGCCATATCCGCACAAACACTGGACTTGGCCAGAACCAAACGTGATCTTGCCGCCGGTCAGGTCAGGGCGGCTGAAGGTGCTTTGGCCCTGTATGACAATAAACTCACCGGTGCAACGATAGAATCACCGCGGAGCGGTGTAGTCGTCAAGCGGCACCTGCAAGCCGGCTTCTATGCAAAAGCCGGTGCACCGATCGTAACCCTGGCCGATATTACTACGCTGCTGGCCAAGGCTATTGTCGGGGAAGCCGAAATTGCTCAACTCAGGTTGGGCGAAACCGTCAAAGTAAGGATTGATGCCCTTGGCAGTCAGGAGTTTACCGGCACAATAACCCGTTTGTCGCCGGTGGCTACAATGCCATCAAGAACATTTACCGCCGAAGTTTCCATTCCTAACGAAGCAAGTATCCTCAAAGCAGGCATGTTTGCCAAAGTAGAAGTTCCCACTCCGGTGCATACCCAGGCGCTTGTCGTACCGGAGACGGCGCTGGTCATGAAAGAAGATATCAAGACCGTTTTTGTGCTGGCGGCTGACAATAAGGTGCAGCAGCGGGTGCTTACGCTGGGCTATGTCGGTGGCGGCTGGGCCGAAGTGCTCGACGGGGTTAAAGACGGGGAACAGATTGTTGTTGCCGGACAAAATAAACTGAGAGACGGTTCGACAATTCGACTGGGGGCGCCTGGGGAGGCAAGCAAGTAAATGATCGATGTTTTTATAAAACGGCCGGTATTTACCACCATGCTGGTTATGCTACTGGTGGTATTCGGCCTCAACTCATATCCCGGTCTGGGCATCGACCTGTATCCGGATGTGGAATACCCCCTGGTTTTGGTCAATATTAATTATACCGGCGCTTCACCGGAAGAGATGGAGAGCCTGATCACTAAACCGATTGAAGATGCCGTCAGTTCGGTTGCCGGCATAAAGACATTGTCATCTGTCTCGCGGGAA
>JAEZQV010000229.1 GCA_023441125.1 Bacillota bacterium | reverse complement strand
GCGTCAATACCGGCAGCGCGGCGCATTCATTGAGCATGCTTGTGTGACCGCTCAGGGCGAATAATGCATCGGCGTCAATAACCAGCGGGCATTCCACCGCCATAATGGTCTCCCGTACCGCTGCCGCCGTAGCCTCACACCGGCCCAGTCCGGGGCCAATGGCCAGCACGTCGCAACCGGCGGCCAATCCGACCATATCATTGACCGCCTCCTGGCAGATGCTCCCGTCAGCCGTATCCGCCAACGCTTTGGTCATTACCTCGGTTAGCTTGGTGGCTAAAATATCCTGTATACCGGCTGGGGCCGCCAGCGTGACCAGGCCGGCGCCGGACCGGAGCGCCCCTTCCGCCGCCATGGCCGCAGCGCCGCTAAGGCCGCGCGAACCGGCAATAACCAGAGCCCGCCCCGCACTTCCCTTGTGCGCGTCCGGGCTGCGTCCGGGCAGAATAGCCCGCACGTAATCCGTCATAGTAATGTTTTGCTTAATATGCTGTGCGGCCACCACGGCGGCAGGTATGCCGATGTCGGCAACGGTAAGCTCACCGGCGCAGGCGGCGCCGGGATAGATGAACAGACCGGGTTTGGGCAGAGCGAACGTAACCGTATAGGCGGCCTGCACGGCAGTGCCGCAGATCCTGCCGGTATCCGCATCCACGCCGGAAGGAATATCTACCGCTACAACCGGTCTGCCGGCCGCATTGACAAGGGCGATCATGCGGGCCATCTCCCCGCTTACTTCCCCCCGTACCCCCGTTCCGAGCAAAGCATCCACGATATAGTCGGCAAACCCCATGGCCACCTTGGCCTTGTCCCAATCCCGCTCGCTGCCGATTTCCAGGATATCCAGCGCCATCTTTTCAATGATCTCGAGATTGATGTGCGCATCCCCCCGTACCGCCGCTTTTTCTCCCAGCAAAAATATCTTGACCTTGGCCCCCTGATTCGCCAAATGCCGGGCAATTACATACCCATCGCCGCCGTTATTGCCTTTGCCGGCCAAAATGCAAAACTTCCGCTCCGCCAGCCGCTCCGCCAATACTTCCAGCCGCCGGACGACGGCCATGCCGGCATTCTCCATCAGTACAACGCCCGGTATGCCGTACTCCTCAATCGCTGTACGGTCAATCTCCCGCATTTCAATGGCTGTCGCCGCTTTCATTTGCGTCGCCTCCCTCTATCACTGCCTGTGCGGCGGCGTATTCCCGCGCATGGGTCAAGGAAATATAAATATGTTTGACCCCAAGCCGTTGCGCCAGCACAGCAAAATTACCATGCACAACAATTTCCGGTTTGCCGTGTTCAGTTACCTGCACTTCAATATCATTGATATTGCCGCCGGCGAAACCGGTGCCGAACGCCTTGGCTACAGCTTCTTTGGCGGCAAAACGCGCGGCAAAGGAAGCTGCCTGCTGTACGCCGCGGCTGCGGCAATAGTCCGCCTCAGCCTGCGTAAACACCCGTTTTACAAAGGCCTCCCGCGCAATCGCCGTTTTGATCCGGCTTATTTCTACAATATCCATACCTATTCCGATAATCACATAAACACCTGCCACAAATTTACAATTACACATTAATTATATACGAAATTTCAAAAAAGCCAAGTAAAAAGAATGAGATTGCGACACTGGCAGCAATCTCATTCAGAGCACCTTACGGGATAGTGCGGTTACGGCTTGAAACTCGCCTTGGCCGCCCGCAGCTTCGGCACCATTAACAGCGCTTCATTAAATATGCCGGAGGACATTTTAGACTGCCCGTCGGCCCGTTCTTCAAAAATAATAGGCATTTCCCGGATAGCAAATCCTAATAAAAATGCGCGGTACGTCATCTCAATCTGAAAACAGTAGCCATTGGATTTTATCGCGCCCAGATCGATCTGTTCCAGTACCTTGCGGCGAAAACATTTAAACCCGCCGGTCAGGTCCCGGAACGGCAGGCTGAGGATCAGCCTTGAGTACAGGCTCCCTCCCAGGCTGATCAGGCGGCGCAGCCGGCTCCAGTTGGTTACGCCGCCGCCGGCAACATACCGGCTGCCTAACACAACATCACAGCTTTTAATCGCCTCCAAAAAACCGGGCAAGTATTTCGGGTTATGGGAAAAGTCGGCGTCCATTTCAAAAATATACTCATAATCGCGGGCCAGCGCCCATTGGAAACCTTCAATATATGCAGTCCCCAACCCCAGTTTGCCTGACCGTTTCAGAATAAACAACCGTTCCTGCTGTCCTTCGGCCCGCAGACTCTCTACCAGTTCCCCGGTTCCGTCCGGCGAGCTGTCATCCACAACCAATACATGAATTCCCGGAACATACTCACAAATCAGACTAATTAATTGCGCAATGTTACTTTTCTCGTTATACGTCGGGATAATGACAAGTTTCATAAACAGTCCGGCGCCTCCTCGCGCTCCTCGCACCTGCCGTCAGGCCACAGGCCCAAGCCGGGGCATGCGTCAAAGCCCGGTAATGCCAAGAATGCTGGCGGCAACTGCACCGCTGTGTTCATGCCGCTACCAGGCAGGTGATTGGGAATTAGGAACGTTTATAGTATAACCAGCGGGAAACAAGTCATTTATGGTGAACTTCCGGCAGCCGGATATTTATTTTCGGGCAAAAAAAGTGAGGCCTGCCCTGGCCTCACTCTCTAACATGCTGTATGTAAATAAAGCTACGGATGGTAGTTGCGCTGGATCAGCACTTCAACCCGCCGGTTGGCCGACCGGCCTTCCGCGGTGTTGTTGCCGGCGAGCGGCCGGAATTCGCCATAGCCGGTGGCGCTAAACCGCGCCGGCATAAGCCCTTGCTGCTGAGACAGCAAAAACCGCATAAAGTTCACCGCCCGCTGGGAACTCAGCTCCCAGTTGGACGGAAATTCACGGGTGTTGATCGGCATATTATCGGTATGACCGGATACCGTTACCTTTTGGGTAAGCGGCGTCAGCAGCTTGGCAATCTCGGTGCCAAGCCGGAGTGACTCGGGCCTAAGATTGGCGCTGCCGGACGGGAACAAGGCGGCATCCTTGATCCGGATCATCAACCCTTCCTCGGTCAGCGCGGTGTTTAAGTCTCCCTGCAGCCCGTTATCGGTAATATATTTGTCCAGCGTCTTTTTCAATTCGATCAGTTGGGCCGTTTCCTGCATATAGGCTTTTTCATTGGGCCCGTTCAGAGGGTCCACAACCGTTGGCAGTTGAGGCACCGTCGGTGTGTTGGGCTCGCCTTTATCCGATTTAGGCCGGTCAAGGATGGCCGGATTGCCGCTGAAAGCAATATTGAATGTGGCTTTCAACTCTTCAAACTTCTTTTCGTCAACCTGGGCCGAAGCAAACAGTACGATAAACAGAGCAAGCAGCAGCGTCAAAAGATCAGAATAAGGAATCAGCCAGGTTTCGTCGGCATGTTCTTCATGGTGTTCTTTCTTCTTTTTGCTCATTATTTATCCTCCGGTTTGGGCTTTAATAACTCCCGGACTCGCTGCGGAATAAATACCAGCAGTTTGGATTCAATCGCCATCGGCGAATCACCGGCCTGGAGAGACAGGATGCCTTCCACCATCATGCGCTTTAGCTCAGCTTCTTCTTTGGAAAGCTGCTTCAGTTTATTGGAAAATGGATGCCATAACACGTAGCCTGTAAAAATACCGAGCAGCGTCGCCACAAACGCGGCAGCGATGGAGTGGCCCAGCACTTCAATATCGTTCAGATTTCCCAGCGCGGCAATAAGACCGATAACCGCGCCTAAAACGCCGAGGGTCGGCGCATACATGCCGGCCTGCGAAAAGATAAGCGCTCCGGCCCGGTGCCGTTCTTCCATGGCTTCAATATCCGCATCAAGCACGTCCCGGACAAAATCTACGTCCATGCCGTCAATAACCATGCTCATGCCGTTTTTCAGAAACGGGTCCTTGATATCCTCCAGTCTGCTTTCCAAAGCCAGAATCCCTTCCCGGCGCGCAATCTGGGACAGCTCAACAAATAATTTCAGCAGTTCAGGCTTGGGAATAAGCTCCTGCCGCTTAAACAATTTCTTCACTAAAACGGGGAATTGCTTGACTTGCTCCAGCGGAAAAGCGTTAAATAACGCCGCAGCCGTGCCAACGAAAATAATCATAAACGCCGCAGGGTTTATAAGTGCGGACGGATTTGCGCCTTTGAGCGCCATACCGACAATAACCGCCACAATTCCCAATACCATACCAATAACTGTCGACTTCTCCAATGAAAGCCCTCCCTATACCATCATGCAAAAAGTATCACTATATTATATATCGCAAATTCTCCAGCGTAATTAAGGGATTCTCTAAACATAAAAAAACTCCTGCCATAAATATGGCAGGGTTGTATTTATTTATTGTAAACAGTGTATTCCTATTCCCTACACGAAATATTCGATTTTCGCGCGGGGAAAAGCCTCAGAAAGCTTGTATTTCATGAACTCTTTGATTTCCGTCATTACCTCGGCAGGATATATGTACTTACCATAACCAAATTGTCCATATTTATATTTGCGTTCTTCCTCCGCCAGCGGCAACGTGGTCTCCGGGAACAAATCCAGGATGTTGCTCTTAGCTCTTTTTGTAAAACGGTGGGAAATCAGCTCGAAAGTCAGATCTTCCCTGGCGTCCGCCGGCAGTCCGGCGTCCAGCGCCGCGATCAGCTGTGCATATTCCTGCTGCCAGCCGGAGAAGTGAAAGATGGGCGCAATGATAAAGCCCAGTGGATAGCCGGCGGCGGCTACCTTGCCTGCCGCCGCCACTCTGGCCGGCATAGACGGCGTAATGTGTTCATACTTTGCAATGACGGACGCCGCGTTCAGACTGAAGCGGAAACGGGTATGTCCCTGATGCCTGGCCGCCAGCAGGCTGTCCACTTTGTCATGCTTGGTGACGAAGCGGAATCGCCCCAATTCCTGCCGGCCAAAGAATTCAATCGTCTTAAATAAGATGCCTGTCAGATATTCGGTAGGAATCGGGTCCGAGGTAGCAGCCCCCTCAAACCAGGTAATTTCCGGCGCCCGCTCCTTAATATAACTTTCGGCCCGGGCAAAAATATCCTCCAGGTTCACATATACCCTAAGATAAGGCTTCTTCCCCAGGGTAGTGGCCAGATAACAGTATTCGCACATGCTGGGACAGCTGGTATTAAGCGGCAGCTGATAGTGAGCCGAGGGTTTGCAGCCGGCGAACTCAGTCCCTTTTCTCACTCCCACCACCAAAGTGCGTTTGGCCTCCCGGTAAGCTTCAGGCGGCGTCTGGCCGGGAATGCCCGTTACCCGGTTGTGCGAGCCGGTAAAACTAATGGGAATCCCTCTGGCCTGCAGCTTGTCATATAGTTGTTTTCCCAGCGGGTAATCCAGGGCCTGGGGTTCAAAGATCGCGCGTTTGGGTACAAAAAAATCCATAACGACAATTCACCTCAGGCTTAGTGTGAACCGGCCCCTGTCTTTTTACGCCCTGCCGCGCTAAATTGCCGTTACTTCACCGCTGCCGGCTCCTTGTCCAGTTTGTTCATAACCGCATTGGCGGCCACCGCTACATTGTCGATCGGACTGCTGTAGGGCGGCGAGTAGGCCACATCCATATCAAACAAATCATCAATAGTAGCCCCCATGGTAAGGGCCGCCGCCAGCACATCGATCCGCTTTACCACATCCCCTTCACCAAAGGCCTGGGCGCCTAACACTTTGCGGCTGGCTTTCTCCACCACCAGCTTGAGGGTAATCAGCTTAGCGCCCGGCATATAATGCGGCTTATCCGGCGCGTTTACCGTCGTCGTCACACAGTCGTAACCCAGTTCAACGGCTTCCCGTTCGGTAATGCCGGTCTTGCCGACATTCAGCCCCAGCACTTTGACGGCTACCGTATTCAGCACACCGCCGAACTTGACACGTTTCCCGGCAATATTCTCACCGATTACCCGCCCGTGTTTATTGGCTATCGACCCCATGGGCGCGAATACTTTTTTCCCGGATATCATATTGGTGTTTTCTGCACAGTCCCCGCCGGCATAGATATCCGGGTCGCTGGTCTCCAGATATTCATTGACGGCAATTGCGCCGGTAGGCCCGATCGCCAGTCCCGCATTTCTGGCCAGTTCCACGTTGGGCCGTACCCCCACCGACAGGATGACGGCATCGGCCGGTATAACCCGCCGGTCGGTAACGACCTCCCGTACGGCCTCCGGCCCGTGAAAGCGCTCCACTTTTTCGCCTAACAGCAGCTTAATACCTTGCTCTGCGGCGTATTTTGCAACGGCATCGGCCACCTCCGGGTCTAAGAAAGCCGGGAAAACACGCTCCTGCATTTCAATGACGGTTACATCAACGCCACGGGTCTTAAAGGCTTCGGCCAGTTCCATGCCGACTAAACCGGCGCCGATAATGACCGCGCTCCTAATGCGGCCCGAATCAATCCCCGCCCGCACGGCCACGGCGTCATCCGGATGCCAGAACTGGTGAATTCCCGTTAGGTCGCTGCCGGGCAGCGCCGGTCTTATCGGACTGGCTCCGGTGGCAATCACCAGCTTGTCATAAGGCAGGGTCAGTTCCTCCCCGGTCGCCAGATTACGGGCCGCAACCGTTTTTTCAGCCCGGCGGATGGCCGTCGCCAGCGTGCGGGTCCGGACATCCACCTGTTTGGTTCTGGCAAAAAAATCGGCATCCCGCATTTCGCCTGTCGCGGTTTTCATAAAGTCATTAATATCGGCAATCAAGCCGCCGACATAGTACGGCAAACCACAGGCGCCGTAAGAAATGAGCGCACCTTTTTCCAATACCGTAATTTGGGCCGCCGGCTCCTCGCGGCGCACCTTGGCGGCGGCTTTAAGCCCTGCGGCCACCCCGCCGATAACGACTATTCTTTTCACATGTCCTGCCTCCTTCCCCCAGGGAGGGGTAATGTACTAAACAAAAGACCCCTGAAAGGGGTCTTGCTTTGTCCGGCAGCGCCGGTATTAGGCTTTGGCGTCGGCAGCCGGCGGCTGGTAAGTCCTGGCGGCAAGCTCTTTGTCCAGGTAGAACAAGCCGGAGTTTTCATCGCCGATCATCCGCAGCTGTTCCAGAACTTCCGAAGCCGAAGCTTCTTCCTCCACCTGCTCGGTGACAAACCATTGCAGGAAAATCTGGGCAGCCACATCTTTTTCCGCCACAGCCACTTCGTACAGCTTATTGATTAAGTCGGTAACATGCTGCTCGTGGGCTAAAATTTTCTCAAATATTTCAACCGGTTTGCCAAACTCGGCCGGCAGGGCATCAATTTGCTGCAGATTCAGCTCGCCGCCCCGTTCCAGAATATAATCGACAAATTTCAGGGCATGCATGGTCTCTTCCTGATACTGTACCCGCAGCCAGTTGGCAAAGCCTTTCAGATTTTTAGACATACATTGGCCGGACATGGCCAGATACAGGTTGGCCGAATACATTTCCGCCTGGATTTGATTGTTGATGGCTTTCTGCAATTTTGCGCTAATCATAGCTATAACCCCTTTTCACATTCGATTTAACATAGTATTCATCAATTAAGTATATTTTACCAAAAATTTTAAACTTGAACAAGTATCCTAAAATACTTATTTTATTCAGCTATCAATTATTTGTTATTTTGATATTTTCCTTATTCAGCAGCTGCTCAAATTCCTCGATGGTCTGCACCGGCCGCTGGCAGGTAAAATTCTCGCAAATATAGCCGGTCGCCCGGCCGTCCAGGGCTTCCTGCCCGGCAGCCACCGGCAGCAGTTCCCAGTTTTCGGTCTGGTAGGCCGGGTCATTATAGATTACCGCCGTTTCCGGCATGAACTTCCGGCCAGCCAGCGCCAGCATGGCCTGCACGTCCCGGTCCGTCTTGTCACCGGCGATGACAATATGGCTGGGAGCCGTCAGGTAGTAATCCACGGCCAGCAAAAAGTAGGTATAGGCCCGGGGATAATGCTCAATCTCGCGGCTAAAGCAGGTAAACATCCTTTCCACCATATTGATATATTCATTGTCTTCGGTTAACCGGGCCAGCTTAAGCAGGGCCAACGCGGCCACCGAATTGCCCGATGGCAGTGCCCCGTCATAAATTTCCTTGGGCCGCAGCAGCAGCTCTTCCCCGTCGACGCCGGTGAAATAAAAGCCGCCCTGTTCCTTGTCCCAGAACAGCTGGATAAGTTCCTGGCTCAAATCCAGGGCCTTGCGCAGATAGTGCGGCTGGAATGTGGTTTCATACACCTCCAGCAAGCCCCAGAGCAGGAAAGCATAATCGTCAATATAGCCCAGATACGCCGCATGGCCGTCCCGGTAACGGGCCAGCAGCCGCTTGCCGTCTTCGGTGGTCAGCTTGGCAAAAACGAATTCCAGCGCCCGCTTGGCCGCCTCGGCGTAGTCATCGCGCTGCAAGACCCGGGCCGCCTTGGCCAACGCGGCAATCATGAGACCGTTCCAGGCGGTAAGGATCTTATCATCCTTAAACGGATGAACCCGCTGCTCCCGCACCTGGTAGAGCTTTTCCCGGGCCGCCGCCATTTTGGCTTCCAGCTCGTGAATATCCAGATTGTGTTTGGCGGCATAATCATACATGTCCTGTGCAATCAGGTTCAAAATATTGGCGCCGTCTTCAAAATTGCCGCCTGGGGTGACATCATACACCTCGGCGAACAATTCCCCCAGTTCGGGCCCCAGTATTTCCAGAATCTCAGCCCGCGACCACACGTAGAACTTGCCTTCCACCCCTTCGGAATCCGCATCTTCGGCGGAATAAAACGCCCCGCCCGGACTGCTCATATCCCGGAGGACATAGGTGATTATTTCCTCGGCAATACGGGCAAAATCCGGATCGCCGGTGCACTGGTACGCCTCAATGTAGGTGTAGCACAGCAAAGCGTTGTCATACAGCATCTTTTCAAAATGCGGCGCCAGCCAGCGATTGTCGGTGGAATAGCGGGCAAAGCCGTAACCGAGATGATCATACACGCCGCCCCGGCTCATCGCATCCAGCGTCTTTACTACCATGGCAATCGCCTTTTTGTCGCCGGATCGCCGCCAGTAACGCATCAGAAACAGCAGATTATGCGGCGTGGGAAACTTGGGCGCCGGCCCAAAGCCGCCATAATTGGGATCAAAATCATTGAGCAACTGGGAAAAGGCACTCTCCAAGGTAACATGCGACAAGGGCCCGGCTTCCGGCTCCGCCTTCTTCTGCTGAAGCGACCAGGCCAGCTTTTCGCCGATTTCTTCAATCTTGTCACGGTTGGTGTCCCACTGTTCCTTTAACATTGACAATACTTCCATGATGCCCGGCCGGCCCCATTTGGCATGCTTGGGCAGATAAGTCCCGGCAAAAAACGGCTTTTTATCCGGCGTCATCACAATGGTCAGCGGCCAGCCGCCCTGGCCGGTCACCGCCTGACAAACCGACATATAGATATGGTCGACATCAGGCCGTTCTTCCCGGTCCACCTTAATCGACACAAAATAATTATTCAATAACGCCGCCACATCTTTGTCCTCAAAGGACTCCCGCTCCATGACATGGCACCAGTGGCACGTACTATAGCCACAACTAAAAAATATCGGCTTGTTCTCTTCCCGCGCCTTCGCAAACGCTTCCTCGCCCCACGGATACCAGTCTATCGGATTATGCGCGTGCTGCAATAAATACGGACTCTTCTCATTCGCCAGGTGGTTAACGTGCTTCTCAGACATTCGCTTCACCTCATTTTCATAGCTACTGTTTAGGATTTGCTTGTGGTTGGTTTTACATACATCGAACAAAGGATAGTAATTATTAATTAGTATTATTTATATTGTAATTGGTACATTGTGGTAAGTCAAGGAGAAAAGAATAACCAGCATATCAATTTATGCTGGTTTAAGGTATTCAGTATATAGTTTTATTTCATATTTGCTGACTACGCTTCCTAAAAATTTTAAGATTACGAGTGTTTAAGTACACTTAGTCAGTAATTTTTAATTTATCAATGAATTTCAGACCTAAGTATTATAGTCTTAAATTTCTCTTTAACGCTAGTAGTCTCCATTTCTTGTATTTCATTTATTAACTCATATAAGTTTAATACATCGCCCACTGAATGTTTTTCAACTAAAAACAGAAATAAGTATATAGATAGTAGATGTCGGTCTTTTTGATGAAATTGGCAGCGCTTATCAATAGCAAAATAAGAAATTTTTCTGATATCAATATTTATTTCAGATCTATTTTCTTGTTTAAAGAAATGATTCAAATTACTTTTCTCATTTTCAATAAATTTTTTATGTTTTTCTAATTGTTTTTTATATATTTTATTTATTGCATCTTCAACAGCTTTATAGTTTTCTTTAGGCAAGAAAACATTATCTTTCCATTTACATTCTAAAATAAGCAGATATTTACTATTAATATCATATATTCCTACATCAATTTCACCATCGCATGTTATTCCTTTTATGTCTGTGAAACTGTACCCTTGGTTTGTGAAATATAATATATTGGATAAGTGTTTTAATTTTATTGTAATGTTTTTGACAATACTTTCTGAAACAGTGTCCTTTCTATTAATAATATCAATCTTCTTAAAGTAGTGTCCATTAACTATAGAAAAATGCAGATCGTTTAATATAAAGCTAGATGGATTAAAAAAAATTGTATTATTATAAACGATAAGAGGAAATTCGCAAAAACTTCCATTACCTGTATTAAAAGAAAAATAATCAAGATACTTTTGTATATTCTCTTTTTTCAGCACAGTAAACTCTTTAATTTTTTTTATTAACCAATCCTTGGAATAACAACAAAGGCAGTCCCACTCTTTAGTCTTACACCCCAAATTTTTAAACTCATAAACAAGCAATTGGATAAAGCTTAGATATTTAAAATAACCTAATATAAGAGATAACTCTTCATACCTTTCAATTACTTCACTGCAAATATCTAGTCCTAACTTTCTTATATCAACTTCTGCACTACGGATTGATAAACTTAAAGCATTTAAATCTATGTTTGTATATAACTTTTTTATACGTCTTATGCTCCCAGGATTCAGTAAATAATTTAGTGCAAGATATTCATTTGCAAGATTTCTTTCAGTTTCTTCCTGATCGAATGTATTTTGATCATCCAGTCCTAAAAAATATATAGCTTCTTTATGATAAGTATTCTCAATTTTCGAACGGTATAGATTGAACTTTCCAGGACTAATTTCTTCAATAATTAATTTACTAATTGATTTCATATCCATAATATCATTTGCGAGTTGTGCATCATTATGTAACTTTTTAATTGATGGATACTCAACGTGTTCATACATAAAATAATCGTCTTCATTGAAATCGAATTCTAATTTTTCTTTATACCCAAGATTAATTAACTCTTTTAAAAACCACGCTGTTGCTAATCTGTCTGGCTCTGCCTCTATGCGAAGAGGCCCTGCATTTAAAAAATTTTTCTCCATTAAAATTAGGGGATAATATAGTAACATTCCAATATTATTTTGATAATGTTTGAAGTATTTTCTAATTTCTTTTTGTACTCTACGTTTTATGTTATTACTGATCTTTTTTCTTATTTCGTATTCTCTCTGTTTATCCATTGCCTCTCCCTTGCCTTCATATAAAAATATATACCATTTAGGTTTCTTCTTTATATATAATTTTTAAAAATTGCCAGTATTGTATATGCTTCAGTATCAATGCTAAATACTTTGAAAATATATTTCAATTGAGTAAATACATCTGCAAATACATCTAAAAGATAAGTAAAATGAAGGAGAAGGACATGGGAGGTAATCTCCATGTCCTTCTAATCTAAAAATTCGCTCACTCGTTATTTTAAGCTGCACCATATAAGATTTTATCCAGTGCTTCGTCTTTCATTCCCTTATCTGCATAAACCTTTGGAATACCTTTGTGATATCCGATTAGAAGGGAAGGATCTTTTTCTGTGTATGATATTACTGACAAAAGCTTGTCTTTATTTACATGTATAATCTCTTGTTCCAGAGATTTTTTGGAAGGCTTTACTTCTTTACCTTTTGGGTCAATCCAAGCTTTTTCCTGCTGTATTTTTTCCAAAATTACCCTGGAGAAATATTGGCTAGTATTATAATAATAATTCTGGCGAATAAACCATTTAGGCACAAGGAGAATAACTTTTTTGTCGATAACTAAGCAATTTCCTTGGTAAGGCAGCCAATCATTACTTTGGTAATCCCAATAATAATATATTTTTGGTGCTTTTGCAGGAATTACACCACATTTTTCACACTGGTCTAAAGTGAAATCGTTCAGCACTTTAAAAAGAATATTAGTTAACATATCAGACAAACAATCTTCTGCGAAGTTCTCAATCAACAACGGTAAATCAATTGGATGAGATAAATTGATCTTTTTACCTATAAGATCATCGATCCTACTAAATGTAGCTATCATACCTTCCGGTGTTTTTGCTTTACCATTGTTTCCATTACCATACCCGAATTTTGTAGCATTAATTTCATGAGTATGAGCAAATAGTTTCAGCTTGTTTGCATAACTCTCGCGATCTCGATATATTTGATAGAACCTTCCAAAAAAACTATCCATAGTAGCTTTAGCGCTTAATGCCCATTTATCATTGTGAATCTCAATTAAACACGGATCAAGAAATAACTTAGTATCATCGTTTAAAGTAATGTCCACAAATTCAATTTGGGAATGAGAATTGATGTCCAAACCCAATTCTTTACTTATGTTCCTTCTCAATACAATACACCTCACTTACTGTGTTTGGTCTTATCAACCAAAGTGAATTGCGTTGCGCCATTTATTGTTGGTGGAACACGTTTACCTTGAACAAGGGTTACTTCGTTTGGACTACCTTTAGCCTTATATTGCCCAGATATTGGAGCTTTTTCACCGGTTTTTACTTGGATGCTTTTCATAAAAATACCACCCTTCACTTTATTTGTTTATATAAACAAATAAAAGCCTGTAACTGCTAATCCCTCTTTCCGACAGAAGCATTTGCAAATCAAGCCTAAAGATGGTATTATAGTGTCGTGTGAGCGAACGACATGACTAATCATCTTTAGTGATTGCTCTGTCTAACACAGGGGACAATGGAGCTTGTAGGGTAGGATCTACAAGTTTCGTTGTCCTTTTCTTTTATTTGTAAATAGCAGATTTAATCTTTTTCGCCACCTAACAAAGTGGCCTTATTAAGATCAAAAACCATTGCGTTTTCGTTGTTTAAATAATCGCCATCGATTCTGTATCCGGTTTCCTCTAGATTCCATCCCATCATCTTTGATAAGGTGTTGAGCAAATCTTTATTATTCCACCTTACACTAATTGTAGATTTTTTTTCACTCTTCAAAAATGGAGTCGCATCTTCATTTTCCGCATCACATGGTTGAATAGCAATCTGCTTTGTCTCTTCATTCAACATTAACAAGACATGTGATGGGCGTCCAATCTTCATTATACAAGTCTTGTTAAAAGTTAACCCATTTTCTGTAATAGAAATATACGGAAGACCTACAGTCAGGTTAATTGTTTTGAATCCGTCTAGCATAACATCACATCCTTATATTTCCTCTTCGAATCAATCATAGCATGTACGCATTTTATTTGCAATAGTTTTGTTTTAAAAAAATCTTTCATGTGCATTTCGTCGTCTATTTACCTCATTCTCCCGCTTCAATTGACTAAATTCCAATGTTTTCCATATTAATCCAATCGTTTTTACACTTAACCCGCATCCTTATTAAAAGGGCACACATTGTTTACGATAACTTTAAATTCTTTGCAGCACAACTTATTTTCCAGCGCTATAAAAACATCTCATTTGCCATCGTTGAATATTGAAAATATCTCAAAATCCCGAATCATTGCTGCGTTCATTTCACTAGCAATGTTTTTTATGCTTTTTTCTTATTTATACATCACTTCCAACGTCAAGCCATTATCTTCCCTATTATATATAATCCGATCAATTAACAGCTTAAATGCTCGATTCTGTTCATTGGGATTAATAGCATTAGTCCATATATTTTTAAATTCTTCAATTCGCTTCTGAACCATTTCTACCGACACCACATTTACCTGAGATGCTAACGCTGTTTTGTATTTTTCTAACTCCACTTCCAACTCAACTTTAATTCTTTCATGACCAGCAATCCGGTCAGCCAATCTCTGTTTAGTTATTGCACCCTCCTCAAAAAGATCAAATAGCTTTTCTATGGCTTGCTCCGTCTGCTCCAATTCTTTTTGTTTTATTTCAATTAGTGCTTGAAGTTCCCTATATTGTTCATTGATTTCATCAACCAATTCCAATGTCTGCTCGTCAAGCTTAATAATATGCTGATACAATGCTTTATAAAAATCATCATTCAACTTCCGACCTACTTGATCACACTTTCTACCGTCAGGATATGTATAGGTGCATAATGCCGTCCAGTAATTTTCGTTTTTTGTCCGACTGCGCTTAAATTGCATCCGTCTGCCGCACTTGGAACAATATAATAATCCTGACAACGGCAGCATCCCTGCTCGACATTTCCGGGGAATAATCTTATTTTGCTCAATTCTAGCCATAATCTGTGCATGTTCTTCTTCCGTCTTAACCGGCTCATGCTCGCCTTTAACCTTTACCCAGTCCTCTTTATCAACCAACTGCGCTGTGCCCCTATGACTTCTTGATTTTCCATATATCACATACCCCAAGTGAATTTCACTGATTAACAGTCGATGAATGGAAACATGTGACCAACCACATTTATTGCGTTTCCCATTATAAGGCGGTGCAATCTTTCTCTGGTTCAGCCAGATGGCAATTTGCAAGGTACTCATACCCAAGAGATATTTGTCTATAATCATTCGATATATTTTGAGTTTATCAGGATCAACCTCTATCATTCTGGTTGCCTGATTATATACATAGGGATATGGTGGACTGCCATTCGTCCACATACCTTTTTTTGCACCAGCTACTTTACCTTCTCGTAGTCGCTTTTTAATTATTTTATATTCCATCCTTGCAAGAATAGTTTGAAAGTCAAAAAGCATTTCATCCTGTTCTTTGGATAGATCATATATTTTTTGTGGCGTAATGATAAAAGTTTCTGTATAGAAA
>JAEZQV010000210.1 GCA_023441125.1 Bacillota bacterium | reverse complement strand
CAAGTATTTGAAAAGCATTTGCCGCTAGCTGTAGCTGATTTGCAAAAATACATAGAAGCTGACTGGGAAAAAATAATAGCCAATTACGTTAATGCCGGTATTGTGCCGTTTAGCCCGCTCATTTTTGGCGTTCCCTTTGATGTTTTATCCAGTGCCCGGGGAATGGTTAACCTGACCAAAGACTTGTACCGGATACCGGCTAAGGTAGAGGCCGTAGTCGACATAATTACCACCGAAATGATCGCAATGATCAAAGAGCGGATCAAGCCGCTAAAACCATTTGCTGTCTTTACCGGCGCAACCCGGTGTGCGCCGGAGTATATGTCACCCAAAATGTGGGAGCGCTTTGCCCTGCCGTTTTTGAAAAGGCAGGTGGAGGCGGTCGTGGAAACAGGGGCTTATGCGCTGCTCCACTGGGACAATAACTGGACCCGCGCCATCGAATATTTGCAGGAATTCCCCAAAGGCAAATGCATCTTATCTTCCGACAGCAATACTGATTTATATAAAGCCAAAGAAGTATTGCGCGGCCATATGTGCGTCATGGGGGATGTTCCGGCCGCCATGCTTACCCTGGGAACACCGGATGAAGTGTATAAGTACAGCAGCAAACTGATTACCGATTTGGGCCCGGACGGTTTTATTCTGGCTGTGGGCTGCTGCACGCCGCTTAATGCGAAGCCGGAGAATGTCAAAGCCATGATTAGCGCCGCTACCGGTAAATAAAAGCAAAGTAAAAGAAACACCACCCATCTGTTAATTCATAGACGGGTGGTGTTTTCGCAATTATGGGTGAGATAAAGGCCGGGAAGTTCTAACCACAGCAAGGACGATTGAAAACCTGCTGTGGCAACTCATTTAACAACAGCGAAAGCGAGGGGTTAGTATTGGATTTTTTCCAGGCTGCTAGAATATCAAGATAATGGTCTTCGCCGGCAAAATCAACAAAACGAACGCCGGGGCCGGCATAAAACTCGATATGCTGTGGCAATACGGCGATACCCAGGCCGGTCTCAACCATTAATAATATGCCTTCATGGAGTTGGGGCTGGCTGATAATATTGGGCATAAAGCCGCGCTTGGCACAAATTTCTACCGTCTGATAAGCAGCCATGGGCGCTCCTTGCGGGGAAAGAGTAATAAAAGGCTCCTCAGCCAGTGCGCAGAGATCAATCTTAGTTGCGTTAGCCAAAGGGTGGCCGGCAGGCAAGACTGCACAAAGGTGATCAGTATAAATTGTTTTGGTCAAGATGCCCGTCCAGTTTCTAAGCGCATAGGATACGGTAAAGCCGATATCGATATCCCCCTGGACAATTGCCCGGTTAAGTTCCTCCCAATTGAGAATATCTAAGTGCAGATTAACATTTGGATAATTTTTACGAAAGCTCTTTATTACCTGTGGTAGAAAATTTTGAGTGGTTGCTTCCAGATAAGCGATCTTTAGACTGCCGGCGAAGCCTGACGCTGTCTGGCGCGCCCGTTTTACGGCCTCTTGCGATTTAGCGCTGAGGACATAAGCTTCCTCCAGAAATACCGAACCGGCTGCCGTTAATTGAACCGAATGGGTATTGCGCATGAAAAGTTTTACATCAAGCTGTTTTTCCAGATCGGCGATTTGTTGGCTTACTGTCGATTGGGTCAGATACAGATGTTTAGCCGCTTCGGTAAAATTTAAACGTTCTGCCACACAGATAAAGCATTGCAATTGCCGAATGTCCATAAATCCTCCGATCCTCAGTACATTTTTTATTATTGTGGGATATAGAGACTTGTTATAATATTTTCCGATCAGTGTAAAAGGAATATTCAATTTCCTTAATTGTATTACTTCAGTTATCATAAAATTAAAAAATTAGGATGATATATGCTTAAAACGGGATGTAGCTAGGAATGCATTCATCGAAGTGGAGTAACTTGCGGAAATAAGTATAGATAACTATACTTTTAAAAAGATCAAATAACATGACAAATGTTTGGCTTATAAGCCCTGGACAGTTGCCAACTGTTATTTGTGGGATTTCATTAGCATATCACAAAGTTTTAGCTAATGACGGGAGGGATTCAGAGAACTACGCAAAGATTCATTACCATTAATACCAAGCAAGTACAGTGAGTCAGGATTAAAAAATGGAGGTATCTGTTATGAAAACAGCGCAAGAACTTTTTACGGAAAGGCTTAACCGGATTAAAACCGTGGTGGCGCTGGAAAAACCGGACCGGGTGCCGGTGGTGCCGCTGGCTACTTCCTTTTGCGCCAATCATTTAGGGGTCAAAATATCGGCGATTGCCGATAATCCCAAGCTGCTGAACGAAACGATTATTAAATCCTTTACCCAGCTTGGGGAATTTGACGCCTTGCAGCAGGCAACATTTTCGGTGCATCTATTATCGGCAGCCTGGCTGGCCAAAGTGAAAATTCCGGGCCGTGATTTACCGGAAACCGTTTCCTGGCAGGTTGCCGAGAATGAACTAATGACGGTAAAGGACTACGACACCATTATCAGCAAAGGGTATAATGCCTTCTTTGGTGAATTTCAGGCCAACCGGCTGGATAACCTGCTGGTTAAGCTGCAGCCGTTTGCCGACTATCTGCCGGAGGCCATAAACCGCATTCAGGAGATCGGCGTTGTGCCGTTATCGCCTGGCGCCCAGGCAATCATCCCCTATGAAGCCTTTTGCGGCGGGCGTACTATGCCCAAATTTATGCACGATTTGTTCAAAATGCCGGACAAAGTGCAGGCAGCTATGGATGCGTCCATGCCTGACATTATTCAGAATTTGCGGGCTGTTTACCATGGCGCTGGTTTTGTCGGGGCCTGGGTCGGCGGCTGGCGGTCGGCCAGTGAATTTTTAGCCCCTAAGGCCTGGCAGCGTTTCGTTTGGCCGTATATGAAGCAGTTGGCCGAAGTGCTGCTCGCAGAAGCGGTGATTCCAATCTTCCATCTGGATTCCAACTGGGAACGCGACCTGGATTTTTTCCGGCAGCTGCCTAAAGGGAAATGCATCATTTCGCCGGATAGCTCTACTAATATCTTTAAAATTAAGGAAGTCCTGGGGGATCATATGGCCATTATGGGCGATGTGCCTGCTGCTCTCTTTGCTCTGGGTACCCCGGAGGATGTTTACAACTACAGCACCAAACTAATCCGGGAAATCGGCCCACGCGGTTTTATCCTGTCTTCCGGCTGCGATATACCGTTTAACGCCAAACCGGAGAATGTAGCGGCCATGCTGGCGGCAGCCACCGGTGAATAATTTTAGCATATAAGCCGAATTGGCTAGCAGCTCCTTTATTGCCAGCCTGGCAGACCTCAGTGCGGCGGTCTGCCAGGCTTTTTATGTTAGATCGTTAGTTAGTCAGGTATATCAGGCAGCCTCATGCTGTTTTGAAAAAACTGAATGGCGCCTCTTGCTTTGTTGAGAAATAGCGGTATAGCCGGATTCCGGTTGGTCCGTTTCCAGGATGCGACCATTTCCACCTGGG
>JAEZQV010000186.1 GCA_023441125.1 Bacillota bacterium | reverse complement strand
TTTTTGGACCAGTAATCGAGACCCAAATCCGTCAGAATCTTAACCGCCTCATCATAGACCGCCAGGTATTCCGGCGTCGGCACCAGTTTGGCCACATCATAGCATTCTTCAAACGGTTTGCCCTTGGGCGCCGTCTTGTAATCCTTCTCATACAGCCCCACCAGTTTATCCAGGATTTCATTGACCCTTTCGGTCGCCAGACCCGCCACCGCATACGCTACTTCGGCCATCAGCCGCGCTTCCAGCCCGGTCGTGTAATTAGTGGCCACCCCTTTGCTGGCTGCCACCCCGGACAGTACTTCCCGGCCGCTCGCCGTATCGGTTATGGCCTGCGCCGCCGTTTCCAGCAGGCACATGACGGTGCACGGCCCCGCCAGGGTATAGTATTGGTTCCCCAGCATCAGATCGGTGTTGGCTTCAATCGCCATGGCGGCGTGCCCCGCTACCGCCAGAGCCTCTCTGGCTGTCGTTATGCCCCACCGCACATGCACCGGGCCGTCCAAATGCCAGGTGGCCTGGGTCATGACAAAGGAGTTGATGGTGGTGGCTACGTCCACGATGGTGGTCTCTTCCAGCCCACCGGCGTAGCCGCCGTAGATTGGCATCTGTTCGCACATGATGGTATTGCCAGCCAGTACATAATGCGCGGTGAAAACCAATGCACCTACATCGATTTTCAGCTCATTCAGCTGGGATACTTCATGGCTGTCAGACGGCCTCATTCCCCCGGGAAAGTCGGCGGCAATTACGCCGGCGGGGGACAGGGAGGTTTCATTCCCCTAGAGGCCCATGCCGGTTCGCCCGGCCCGGTCCTGCGCCGCTCTCACCAGGATGGCTTCCGACTTGACGGCCGCGATTTCCCACGGGCTCTGCGGCACCGGGTCATGACCTTTGATGGTCTGCAGGACGCCGTCGACAATGGTGTCCACCAGCGGTTCCTGGGCATAGGATTGATGGATGGCCAGGAAGTGTTCCTCAGAACACGGCGCGCCGGTCGGTCCGCCCTGAATCAGCGGCGGCCTTTTGTCTTTGTAGCTGCGGCACGCCAGTTCCCGGGCTTGTTTGCCTTCCCCGTAGATGACGCGTTTGGGCGCTGCCTTGATTGAGGCCCAGACTTCGTCTTCACTGTATTTGATGACTTTATTGGTGTCGATGCAGTATACGCCGCACTCGACCAGCATTTCCAGCCCGGCTTGAAACAGGTTGTTGATGAGTGCCGGGTCGGTCGGAATGATTTGTTTTTTGTCCATTTTGATGTTGTATTTGTTCTTCAGCCTGCTGGCGGTCTGCGGGATGATTTTAAAATCCCATTCTTTTTCGTCTACCTTCGGGCCGGTTTTGGCCCGTTCATAGATATCAAATACCGTTAACGCTTTGGCTATGGCCATGTGCTTTTCACCCCCGTAGTTCAGCTACTAAGATTTTTGCCTGCTCCACCGCGGCCGAGGCCGTTTCGGCATAGGCGTCGCCGCCGATTTTGGCCACCCATGCGGCTGATACCGGCGCCCCGCCGAACAAACATTTAAACTGTTCGCGGATGCCTTCTTCCTTGAGCAGGTTGACGATGTCCCGCTGGGCCGGCATGGTGGTGGTCATCAGCGCCGCCCCGGCAATGATATCCACCCGGTGGGCCTTGGCCTGGACCACCACTTCCTCCACGGCTACATCCCGTCCCAGGTCGATGACTTCGAAGCCGCTGGCTGCCAGCATGGTTTTGACAATATTTTTGCCAATGTCATGAATGTCTCCCTGGACAGTATGCAAGAGCACCTTGCCCTTGGAGGCCTTGGTTTTGTCTTCGTCCGACATGGAACCGGTCAGGATGGCCACCGCCGCTTCAAAGGCATCGGCCGCCACCACCAGTTGGGGCACAAATACTTCGCCCTCGTCAAACAGGTTGCTCATAGTCTGCATGCCGGCGGCCAGACCGTCGTTGATGGCCACGATGGGGTCTAAGCCTGCGGCCAGCGCCTCTCGCGCCGCTGCTTCCGCCATTTCGCTCTCCATTTCTTCCACCGCGGTTTTCAGCTTTGCCAGAATTTTTTCTTCCTCTTCTCTCATGGGGTTCACCTCCTGTTTTTCCATCCCATTTGCAGTTTCCATTCGTGTTGTCCATACTTTTATCTATTTGAAAACTTTTGGGAATGACTTAGTCAAGAACAATTTTTGCCTTTTTTTCGGCCATGAGCCGTCTTGCCACTTCAATAGCCGCCGAGGCGCTGTCGGCATAGCCGTCCGCCCCGATCCGCCTGACCCATTCATCCGATACCGGCGTACCGCCGAACAGCAGTTTAAATTGCCGGCGAATGCCCTGGTCCTCAAGACACTCGACAAGCTCCCGCTGCGCCGGCATCGTGGTGGTCATCAGCGCCGCCCCGGCGATAATATCCACCTTAAGTTCCCGGGCCTTGGCAGCCACTGTCTCCACCGGCACATCCCGGCCTAAATCAATGACCTCGAAACCGCTCGCCGACAGCATGGTCTTCACAATATTTTTGCCGATATCATGAATATCGCCCTGAACGGTGTGGATAAGCACTCTGCCCTGCGAAGCCTGTTCCCTGGTCTCCCGGGACATGGACTCGGTCAGGATGGCCACGCCGGTTTCGAAAGCTTCAGCCGCTACCAGCAGATGAGGAACAAACACCTCCCCCTCGTCAAACAGCTCACTTACTCTTTTCATGCCGGCCGCCAAGCCTTCATTGATGGCCACAACCGGATCAAGGCCGGCAGCCACTGCCTCTCTGGCGGCTTTTTCCGCCAAAGGCGCCTCCATTTGTTCAACTGCTTTGCGGAGTTTCTCCAAAATTTTGCGTCGGCTCATATCCCTGCCTCCGTCGGTTAGTTCTGCCGCGATTTAAAAGCCCAGACAGGCTACAAAAACTTTGTCGAAGTCCTCATGATTGGCCAGTTCAACCTCTTCAATGCCGCCCACCAGGGCTTCCATTTCCCGCCGGTAGGCAGTATTCAGCAAAAAGGCCCGCCCACCGGACTTGGAGGTATTGCCGATAAAATCAATTTTGCCGTCAAAAGCCTCCGGCAATAAACCAATATTGATCAGACTTTTGGCCCGGAGATGATAGCCGAAGGAGCCGGCAATCAATACCTTATCAACCTGCCCGGCCTGAACGCCTTTGCTCTTCAGCAAGAACTCAATCCCGGACCGGACTGCGCCTTTGGCCAGTTGCACCTGGCGAACGTCTTTCTGGGTGAGAAATACGCCTTCGGCCACTTTGAAGACCAGCTTGCCGTCCTGCCGTACCAGCCGCTGCTTTAGTTCAGGTTGCAGCGCCGCCGTTTCCGGGTTAACGAACTTGCCGTTTTTGCCAATGACCTGATGAGCTACCAGTTCGCCGACAATGTCTAAAAGCCCGCTGCCGCAAATACCAACCGGTTTGGCTTCGCCAATGGTCTTAACGGTAATGCTGCCGTCCGCTTCGATATCAAACAATTCGATAGCCCCGTTGGCCGCCCGCATGCCATGGGTAATATTCATGCCTTCAAAGGCCGGGCCAGCGGCGGTCGAGGTTGCCGACAGCCGGCCGTCTGCGCTGATTACCATCTCGCCGTTGGTGCCAATATCGACAAACAGGGTAACGCCCTGGCGGTCCTGCAGTCTTGACGCCAACACGCCCGAGGTGATATCCGGACCGACATAGGCTGAAATAATCGGCGGCAGATAGATTAGGCCAAAGCGGCTGATATTCAGCCGGTGCGTAACTGCGCTGAGATGGCTGCCGCCCCGGATTTGCGGCTCATAGGGATATTTGCCCAGCGAATAGGGATTGACATTGGCTGCCAAATGAAGCATGCAGGTGTTGCCGCTGAAAATAACCTCATAAATATTTTCCGGACGCACGCCGGTTTGCTGGGCAAGCTCGGCAACCATCCGGTTGATTTCCCTGATAATATCGCCATACATTTTCTTCAGGCCCTGTTCACCGGAGGCAAATTTTATTCGGGAAAGTACATCCTGCGCCTGCAGGCTTTGCGGATTGAGCGCCGCTACCGCCGCCAGCTCATGGCCGGTAGCGATATCTACCAGCGACGCCACAACGGTAGTTGTGCCAATATCCACTACCACCCCGTAATTCAGTCCGGCCGTGTCGCCCGCTTCCTCACCAATGACCCTGCCGCCGGCATAGACTATTGTTTTCGCCCGGCCGTCATACTCTTTTGTAATAAAACTGTTGATCTGAATGACAAAGCTTTCCCCATGGTCCAGAATTTTTAATGTCTTATTCTGATTGTTGGCAATCTCCTCAACAGCCACATCGCCGATGGCTTTGGCCTGACAGGCCAGCACCAAGCCGGTGGCTGCCTCCTCCTGGGAAAGCTGATGGTCCCCCGCTTGTTGCAGACAGGCAAGCTGCCGGGGGCTGACTCTGACCTTGCACTTGCCGCAGGTACCTTCCGCGCTGCAGGGAGACTCAATCATCACCCCAACTTTACGCGCTGCCGCCAGAATAGTAGTACCGGCAGGCACTTCGGCGACAATACCTTTTTCTACAAAAGTAATCTTTACCATCGTTTAGTTCCCCTTTACTGTTTGCGTCATGGCAACTATGTTTGGCAACGGGGTGGCTGTACCAAGACCGCAAGCCGGGGCGATGATATCAATACCGTCCTGAACAAGCCGCCGGGCATGCTGGGAAACAGCCTTTTCCTCGCCCAGTTCCAGCAGAAATGTACTTAGGTTACCCATGGTCGTTAGCTGCGGGTACTCTGCTTTGAGCAATTTCAGGCTAACCATGGCATCGGTGCTGATGGCATCCGCCCGGATAGCGGCCACATGGGACTTGACGGCATTGACATTGCCGCAAATATGAACAATCACCGGGGTATCCAGGGCATGGACGGCAGCCACCACTTTGTTGATATACCTTACGGCAAAATCACTGAATAGTTTGGGCCCCAGAATTTCGCCGGTCGCGGTAGGATCGGCGATGGAGATCAGCGTTGCACCATTGTCAATCATCAGCTTCGCCAGCTCAATTAAGTGATTGCTTACATAATCGACAACCCGATGCGTATTGGCAGCATCTTTTCTTAGCTCTCTTAAAAAACGCATGGGATCGACCAGGGAAGCCGCCGTGCTGATCGGCCCCGTCAGGTTGCCAATCACCGGCACATCCGGATATTTTTGCGCTAAGGCATAGGTGGCCTGCACAATGGTATTAACCCGGGCGTTTTGCGCCATGGCCCCCATATTTTTAAACTCTACGGCCGTAACCGAGGGAAAAACCTCTTTTTCAATTTTGGGCTCGCATTTAAGTGAACCATAATTGATTTCACTGCCTAACACTTCAGCCTCCACGGTCATGCAAAACGGTATGCCAAAGTTTTCAAAACCGGTATTTACATGCACATCATGGGCCAATTCGGCCATGATGCCGGCGTCATGATGCCCGGCCGGCAGCGTGTGCCCGGTCTTGTTCATGACATCCACGATGGCTGAATTCATCATGCCGCCGGGACAAATAACCGGCGGTCGGTCTACTTCCTGCTTGTGTAAAACCCTGACTAACCGCTCTTTGGGGCTAAATGCACTCACAAGCTCCCCTCCTTTGCTTTTATTACCACAGCGGGTTACTCTGCTACTCCCAGCAAATCCTTGGACAGTTTGACAGCCTGGGCGGCGTTGCCGGCATAGCCGTCGGCGCCGATTTTGTCGGCAAAACTTTGCGAGATGGGCGCACCGCCGACAATGACTTTAAACTGGTCTCTGATATTAGCATTTTTTAAAATATTGATGACTTCGCCCATGCCGTCCATGGTGGTGGTCATCAGGGTGCCAATGGCGATCATCGCCGCCCCCTCCGCCCGGGCTTTGTCGACGAAGGCCTGCGGCGCCACGTCGCGTCCCAGGTCAATAATGTCAAAGCCCGCGGTTTCCAGCATAAGCTTAACCAGGTTTTTGCCGATATCATGGGTATCTCCCTCGATAACGCCAATAATTACCTTGAATTTTTCCGCCTGCTCCTCTACTTTGATATGCGGTTTGAGCACGTCCAGAC
>JAEZQV010000176.1 GCA_023441125.1 Bacillota bacterium | reverse complement strand
GCGGATAAGGTGCATCAGCGGATCGGATATTTTTTCGATGACGTTCTTATCTACTTCCGTATCTTCACCAATCAGCTGCAGCGTAAGCTGCTTGTCCAGTTTTTTGCCCACGTCGCGCACAATCCGGTTCATCTTTTGGAAGGTAGCCGTAAGCGGCATCATCCGGATCGCCATGACGACATCCTGCAGCTCGCCGGTAATCTTGCGGAACTGTCTGGCGGCCTTGAAAAAATTGTCCAGTTTGAGGCCGGCCAGATCAGGATTCTGGGTAACCATCGCCTCAGCAATAACCAATTCCCCGACGATGTCCATAAGTTTGTCCAGTTTGGCCACCTGCACACTGATCATGGCTTGTCTTAGAGCCGTACCGGCAGTTTCCTGACAGGCCGGTTTGTCCTCCCCTAGCAGTTTGACCGCGCACGTGTCCGGTATGTGCGGCTCAGGGTCTTCCAGCACGATGTGTTTGGGGCGAACAGGCTTGACCGGCGGTTTTTCAGCCTTAACCTCGCAGATTTCCAAGGTCTTGATAAAGGCGATACCGGCGAAGAAATTCTGGATAACTGCCAGCGATTGCTCCGACTTAAAGTGAACGTGAAAGCCTTCCTGCCGGATAATTTCCGCGCTCAGATTATTCTCAATAATATCGGCCGGCTCATACACAATGTCCTCGGCCAGTCCCTTCAAATTATGAATGATGGCAAAGGCGCGGATATTCTCCATCTCGCAGCCTTCCTCAAAGAATAAAACTGCCTGATACTCCAGGCAGTCCATGGCCGCCTCCAGTCTGCCGGCACTACTGATATAATATTTTTGCGGCTTGGACTCGGACCGGGGCTCATGGGTCTCGCCCCGGTACCCATTGACGGTTTGCAGCTCGGCCAAATATTCCCGGATTCTTACGGTAACGGCCGTGGCATCCCCGTCGCAGGCCAGCCCCCGGTCTACTTTAGCGGTCTCGGTCTTAATAAAGTCAATGCCGGCCAGCACAATATCCGTCAACCGCGAGTAATCCACACTTTGTCCGCCATTTTCCCGCATGAAATAGAACAGGTCTTCCAGCGAATGAGCTAAGGCGGAAACATCATTAAACAGCATCATGGCTGCGGAGCTTTTAATCGTATGCATAATCCGGAAAATCCGGTTGACATCGTCGCTGTCAAAACAGCCTGTCTTCTCACTGTCAAGCACAGCCTGCTCCAACTGCTCAACTTGTTGTAAAGTCTCAAAGACGTACATGTCAAGCATTGGTTCCCGTTCATTCTCTCCCAAGGATGATTCCCTCCTGTACCCGGCCGCTAAAAGGCACTTAAAGTCTTCAGCACCCGCTCTTCCGTAAACGGTTTCACAATGAAGTTCCTGGCGCCGGCAATGATGGCGTCTTTTACCATTTCCTCCTGCCCCATGGCCGAAACCATAATGATGGTCGCCCCGGGATCAATCTTCATGATCTCTTTAACCGCCGTAATGCCGTCCATCTCCGGCATGGTAATATCCATCGTAACAATTTCGGGCCGCAGCTCGACATACTTTTTGATACCGTCATTGCCGTCCTCGGCGACGCCCACCACGGTATAGCCGTTCCTTTCCAGCATCATTTTGAGCGTCAGCCGAATGAAGGCCGCATCGTCAACTATTAGTACTTTTTTCATACCTTTTCCCTCCTTATTGGTTCAGCAGACTTGCTTACCTCCACAGCGGTAAGCCAGCGCGTCAGCACGCTCAGCACCTTGTCCTTCAGGGCGAAGTTGTAACCGCCAATACGCCACCGTAAAATGGTTTCCCGGCTGGCACCCAGAATGATATCCGCATATTCATCCGGCGTATAGGCCGTACTAAGCTCGTCCTGGTTTTGGCCGGCAGCCACGAATTCCACGATGGCCGCGAACCGGTCCTGAAATATTCCTTCCACCTGTTCCTGGATTTGTTTATTATAGCGGCGCAGCATTTCGTAAAAAAACAACAAAGCGGTAATCGCCGGGAAATTCTCATAGTACTCAACGAAGCCGTTGACACAGTAAATAATTCGTTCCTTGGCGGAAACGTCCATTTTTCTGGCGGAATTGATAATCGCCCGGTCAAATTTTGCAAAATATTCCAGCATAGCGACAATAATGGCATCTTTACTTTTAAAATGCCGGTATAGCGCCGACTCCGCAATACCCTGCCGGGCGGCCAGCTCTTTAGTGGACAGGGCCTGCAAGCCAAGTTCGTCAATAATCTCAATGGCAGTAAGAATAATCGCATCTTTCCGGGGCAGCAGCGGGTTTTTCATTTTTCCTCCATGTGAGTGAATACACACTAACTTATAATTAAATTATATTTTACCCAAACACTGGCGTCAATGTCATTATTTTACTATTTAATGTTTATAGCGAAAAAAAATGTTAAGTTTCGATAAAAAACCAGGTTTCGCGCCGAGTTAGGAAGCACGGGGAAACGCAGGGACGGTTCTATTGTTTCCCTTAAATGGATATTGGAAGCAGAAGAACCCTCGCTTCTCCTTTCTGACAGGCCTAAAGAAAATGCGGTGTGCGCCGAGCCGCTGGCGAAATCAGTACAAAAAAAATAAAACCGGAAAATCCGGTTTTATTTTTCAGCTGTTGTTTATTGTCAGCATCACTTGATTATGCCGATGGAGCTCAGGAAAACTAATAATAACAGTACCGGTGTAATATACCGGAGAATAAAGATAAAAGCGTCAAACAGCCCCGACGGGATGGTACCTGCATTGGTCAGTTCACGGCGCAGTTCAGCCGGCTTAACAACATAGCCGACAAACAGGGCGATGACCAAACCGCCCAGCGGCAGGATTATATTAGAAGACAAATAGTCAAACAGGTCAAAGAAGCTTTTGCCAAAGAGGGTATACTGTCCCAGCAGGGCCGAACTGTCGGCGGACAGCGACGCCAGGATGCCGAAGGCCAAAATGACGAACGCATTGATCAGTACTGCTTTTTTCCGGCCAAAGCCCTTTTCTTCAACAAAATAGGCCACCGGCACCTCCACCAGCGACAGCATGGCCGTGGTTGCGGCAATGGATGACAGGAAGAAGAAGGCAATCAGTAAAATACTGCCCAGCGGCATTTGCGAAAATACCAAAGGGATGGTCATAAACAAAAGCCCCGGACCGGCGCCCGGTTCCATCCCGAAGGAGAATACCGCCGGAAAGATGGCCAGACCGGCCAGCATGGACACCAAGGTATCCGATACGGCCACCTTGGCTGCCGTGCCGAACAGGTTATTATCCTGTGTAAAATAACTGCTGTACGTCACCATAGTGCCAATACCCAGCGACAGTTTGAAAAAGGCCAGTCCCAGCGCGGTAAGAATAACCGGTGCCGTAATTTTGCCAAAATCAACATTAAACATAAAGTCCACCCCTGCCCCGGCTCCCGGCAGGGTTAAGGCGCGGATATCACACAGGATGATCAGGATAAATAATAGCGGCATCAGCGTTTTGGTAATGCGTTCAATGCCTTGCTTAACGCCCATGATCAGGATGGCCGAAACCGTCGCCAACACAACAATCTGCCAGATAATCGGACTCCAGGGACCGACTACCACGCTGCCAAACTGCGCCTTGGCCACGGCGGCGGTAATGCCGGCAAAATCACCGGCAATCGCTTTAAACAGATAGAGGTATACCCAGCCGGCGACACAACTGTAAAAGAACATAATAAAGTAGACACCCAGAACGGCCATAATCCCTGTATAGCCCCAGCCCTGGCCCGGCTTAATCTGCTCATAAGCCCCGACAACATTTTTGCGGGTGCTCCGTCCCAGATAGAATTCGCCCAGCATAATCGGCAGGCCGACCAACGTAATACACAGAAAATAAATCAGCAGGAAAGCGCCGCCGCCAAATTGGCCGGTAAGATAAGGAAATTTCCAGATATTGCCCAGACCAACGGCGCTGCCCAAAGTTGCAAAAAACACGGCCAGGCCTGATGAAAAACCTTCCCGTTTTTGCTGTGGATCTCCCATAATACATTCTACCTCCAGTAAACATTAATACATAATGTAGTTTACAGTGAAACAAAACCACCTGTCAATTCATTTCCCGGATTATAGGATATTCTGTCTGCCAGCTGATTTTATCCATGCCGCTGCCGCTTGCAGGAATTTCCATATGTGCTTGGCGAATATGCCTCTATTACCCAAAAACAGCAACATATGCCAGACCTACTCAGAGGGAGAACAATGAAACAGTTACTAGCCGTCATCCTCTTTTTCCTATTGTCAATAACCGGCTGCAGTCCAGGGCAGCCCCGCGAAGAGGCAGCGAAAAAACCGGCTGCCATTAGTATTTCGTATGTAAAACTGCCGCTCAATGTCCCCTCCATTGTCGAAAAGAAACTGGCCTTATTGGAAAAGGAATTTGCCAGGGACGACATCGATATTACCTTGCCGGAAATAACCGAAGGTCCCAAGATGACAGCCGCGCTGGCCGCCGGTTCCCTCAATTTCTGCAGCGCGTTGGGAGGAACTTCCGCCATTTTGGCTGCGGCCGGCGGGCTTGACCTAAAGATCATCGGCATATACAGCCGTGCTCCCAAGGCTTTTGCCATTATGACCAAAAATCCGGCTATCCAGACAGTCGCCGATCTTAAAGGGCGGACAGTGGCCGGTCCGCGGGGAACGATTCTCCAGCAGCTGCTCCTGGCCTCGCTCCGACAGCAGGGTTTGCCAGCCGGGGCGGTAACCTTCATTAACATGAGCATTCCCCAAGGTGTTACCGCGCTGCTCGACGGCAAGGCCGAGGCAGCACTGGTGGCCGGTCCGGCGGTGCCCAAGGCCATTGATGCCGGCGCCCGTATCCTGACGACCGGGGAAGGCCTGCTGGCAGCTACCATCGTGATCGCCGTTGACGGCAATTTCCTGCAGGCTAACCCGGCTATCGTCCAGCGCTACATGAAAGTGCACCGGCAAAGCCTGGCATACATGCGCGAACATCCGGCCGAAGTATACCGCATGGCCTCTGAAGAAACCGGCATCCCGCTGGCAGATGTCAAAGCAATGTATGACTGGTATGATTTCAATCCGGCGATCACCGAAAGTGACATCAGCGACCTTGAAAAAACCCAGGATTTCCTGCTGCAGAATGGTTTGCTGACACAAAAAGTGGCCATCAGCCAACTTATCAGGGATATGAGTACGCCATAACAGTGTGCGCCAAAATTTTTCCTGTCATCCAATTGTCTTTACGCCGATTTTGTGATACGATAAGTAACAAAATATACTGTATACTGCTATGACAGGGAAAGTAGCGAAATAGTCTTCTCGGCAGAGAGCCGGCATAAGGTGAAAGCCGGCGGGAAGTTATGGCGCGAAAGCCACCCTCGAGCTGGGGGCTGAAATCAGTAGGCCTTGCCCGTGCCTGGCGTTAACAGGATTAAGTGAGCCTCACGGCTAATTTAGGTGGTACCGCGGGAACAATAATCTCGTCCTTTTATGGACGGGATTTTTTTATTTGCGCCAGCATGCAAGCTTAGGCTTGTGCCAGGGCCCGGCACAAGCCATGTGTACACC
>JAEZQV010000083.1 GCA_023441125.1 Bacillota bacterium | reverse complement strand
TCTTGACGATCTTAAAAAAGACGGGTGATATGTGTATGACTATTGATTTATCCAATTTACGCCAAAAGTTCAAGGAACGGGAGTATAAGCTCACACCGCAGCGCCAAATTATTTTACAGGTTTTTTTGGATAACCGCGACAAGCATTTAAGTGCGGAAGATGTTCACAACATCGTGCGGCAGCAGTCCAATGATATTGGCTTGGCTACTGTATACCGCACGCTTGAACTGCTTAGCGAACTGGACGTACTGCAAAAAATGGACTTCGGGGATGGCCGCAGCCGCTATGAAATTAATGAAACCAGTACGGCGCATCACCATCATCATCTCATTTGCCTTTCCTGCGGTGAAGTAAGAGAATTTGAAGATGATTTACTGGAAGAGCTCGAAAATGTAATCGCCAGAAACAGCAATTTCACTATTGTCGATCATCAGGTGAAGTTCTATGGCTACTGTCAGGAATGCCGTAAGCAACGTGAAGATTGAAAAGTTTTTTTATGCCGCGCAAGTTGGCGATGCCGTGGATGTTCTTGGCGCCATCCGTGATACCATGGCTTTGTTTACTATTGCCTACGCCGGTTCCTGGCAAAAGACATGGCGGTTGTCCGAATTGAAAGAACACGCCGTATTGGTGGCAAGCGCTGTCAGTCTGGAAAACCATAAAGCGGTTGTTAAAATCACGGTGCATTTCCTCCGGTCAGACGGCGCATGCGATTTGCTTACGGCTGCTGAAACCCGGCCGCTGCCTGCAGGCAGCGGTAAAAACAGCGACGGCGAAGATATAACCGGACTTTCCCGCCGGCTGGCGCGGCTTATCATCCACGACCTT
Organism: Bacillota bacterium; assembly: GCA_023441125.1. The sequence continues at coordinate 3,987 of JAEZQV010000083.1, read as the reverse complement.
ATACGGCAATTAACAGGCGTTAATCCCGGGCCATGGGGAATCCTGCGCGGGGTCAGGCCGACAAAAATCGCGCATCGCCTGTTGGATCACGGTTATCAACGCCAGGAAATTATTGAAAAACTAATAGTGGATTATGCGCTGGAATCCGCTAAAGCCCAACTGATTACCGACATTGCCATTCATCATCGGCCGGTTATAGCCAGTCCTGATAATCCGCCGCAAGACAAAAAGGTCAGTGTGTATATCGGCGTCCCTTACTGTCCATCGAGATGTTTGTACTGCTCATTTCCGGCCTTTCTTGTGCCTGAGCGGCGGGAACAGCTTGATGCTTTTTTACGGGCAATTACTTTGGACATAGAAAGTGCCGCCCGGCTTATGGCCAAATACAACTTAGCGGTGGAAAGTATTTATGTTGGCGGCGGCACCCCAACGAGTCTGGAAGCCAAGGACTTATCCATTTTACTGCAACTGATAAAAAAAGTTTTCTGGGGTGTGCATACGCGGGAATTTACCGTAGAAGCAGGACGTCCTGACAGTATTAATGATGAAAAAATAGCGGTATTTCGCCAGCATGGTATCAACCGGGTTAGCATCAATCCGCAAACTATGCAGGAAAAAACATTAAAACAGATTGGACGGCGGCATACTGTTCAGGATATAATAGACACATTCGGAAAAATCCGCCATGCAGCCATTCCGGTAGTAAATATGGATGTCATAGCCGGCCTGCCCGGCGAAACAGCCGCCGACATGGAAGACACCATGCGGCAGTTAACAGCGCTTAAGCCGGAAAATATCACCGTTCATACCCTGGCTTTAAAACGCGGCTCTTTGCTTAAGGAGTCGCTTGACGCCGGTACACTTGCCGGCCAGCCGCTGCCTAATGAGGCGACAACCCGGGATATGCTGGCGGTGGCTGCTGCCTATACCGGCAGTCTGGGCATGCAGCCTTATTATTTATACCGGCAAAAATATATGACCGGCAATCTTGAGAATGTCGGCTATGCGCAACCGGGGACAGATTGCCTGTATAATATTCAAATCATGGAAGAACGGCAAACCATCATCGGCATCGGGCCGGCGGCCGGCACCAAGGCAGTAAACAGTGTCAACTGGCGGCTGCAAAGCTGCTATAATGCCAAAGATGTTGCCACCTATATAAAAAACCTTGATATTTACTTGAGTGAGAGAGATACCCTGCTTTCACGCTTGTATGGCGACAGTGAGGAGGATTAACCATGCTAACTACCGGACCAAGGGGAACAAGAGATATATTGCCTGACAGCAGTGGTTACTGGCAGTATGTGGAACAAGTCATCAGGCAGGTTTGTCATAATTTTGCCTACCAGGAAATACGTACGCCGATATTTGAGCATACTGAACTTTTTTTACGTGGCATCGGCGAAACAACAGATATTGTTGAAAAAGAAATGTACACCTTCAGCGACCGGGGCAAGCGCAGTATTACCCTGCGGCCGGAGAATACCGCCGCGGTAGTCAGATCCTATTTGGAACACAAATTGTATGCCGGTCCGCAGCCGGTAAAGCTGTTTTATATCGGACCCATGTTTCGTTACGACCGTCCCCAGGCCGGGCGTTATCGCCAGTTCCATCAGTTTGGGGTAGAGGCGCTGGGGGCCAAAGGGCCGGCGATCGATGCCGAAATAATTAGTCTGGCTGTAGACTTCCTAAGCCGCCTGGGCTTAAGTGATCTGAAACTCTTAATAAACTCAGTCGGCTGTCCAGAGTGCCGTCCGGTCTACCGGGCCAAATTGCAGGACTTTTTCCGGGATAAATTACCGCATCTCTGCCCCGACTGCCAGTCGCGCTATGACCGTAACCCCATGCGTATCCTGGACTGTAAAAATGAAACCTGTACAGAGCATTCCCAAGGCGCTCCCCATATGGTGGACTGCCTCTGTGAAGAATGCAGCAGCCATTTTGCCGGTTTGAAAGAATTACTCACTTCAGCAGGCATCCACTTTGTGCTCAATCCCCGTTTAGTGCGCGGGCTTGACTATTATACAAAAACAGCTTTTGAAATTCAGTATGCGCCATTAGGCGCGCAGAGCGCAGTTTGCGGGGGCGGCCGCTATGACGGTTTGGTTGCCGAATGCGGTGGTCAGCCAACACCCGGGATTGGTTTTGCCATCGGTATTGAACGGGTGCTCCTGGCCCTGGAGAAGCAAACGCTATTGCCGGCAGCGGCCAGCAGTATTGATGCCTTTGTTGCGCCCCTGGCCGCAGCAACGCAGGCCAAAGCCTTTGAGATCCTCACTGAACTCCGCAAGGCCGGTTTTACTGCCGATATGGACTTTATGAACCGCAGCCTGAAAGCGCAGATGAAATACGCCAATAAATATCCTGCCAGATTCGTGGTGCTCATCGGCGAAGATGAACTGAAACAAGATAAAGTTATGCTGAAAAACATGGCAACAGGCAACCAGGAATTGATTGATAAAACGAACTTGATTCACATGATTACAGAGGGGATGGAGAAGTAATGTCACAAATGGAAACAACCAACGAACCAACGAGCGCACTGGACACCATGCAAGGGGTAAAACGCTCCCACGCATGTAATGATTTGAATCAGGACCATACCGGCCGGGAGGTTACCCTCTGCGGCTGGGTCTCCCGGCGCCGTGACCACGGCGGCCTGATCTTTGTTGACCTCCGTGACCGTTCCGGTATTGTGCAGGTAGTATTTTCACCTGATGTTAATAAGGCTGCCTTTGACAAAGCCGAGACGGTCCGCAACGAGTATGTGCTGGCAGTCCGCGGTGTTGTTAAAGCACGCTCGGAAGCTACAGTCAACCCCAATATGGCTACCGGTTCGATTGAAGTCTACGGTAATGAGCTTAAAATCTTAAATACGGCCAAAACGCCGCCTTTTTATATCCAGGACGATATTGATGTGGATGAGCTGCTGCGCTTAAAGCACCGTTATCTTGATTTGCGCCGGCCGGAAATGCAAAAGGACCTGGTCTTGAGACACCGGGTAACAAAATCCATGCGGGACTTTCTGGATAAACATTGTTTCGTTGAAGTGGAAACTCCCATACTTACCAAAAGTACCCCGGAAGGGGCCAGAGACTACCTTGTCCCCAGCCGGGTAAACCCAGGCAAATTTTATGCTCTGCCGCAATCGCCGCAAATATATAAGCAACTTTTGATGGTGGCCGGCATGGAACGGTATTTTCAGATTGCCCGCTGCTTCCGGGACGAAGATTTAAGAGCCGACCGTCAGCCTGAATTTACCCAGCTCGACCTGGAAATGTCGTTTATTGAACGGGATGATATCCTGCTCTTGATGGAAGAAATGATTGCTCACATCTTCAAAGAAGGTACCGGTGCCGATGTAGCAGCACCTTTTGTCCGCTTAACCTACGAAGAGGCCATGGCCCGCTTTGGTTCTGATAAGCCTGACCTGCGTTTCGGCATGGAATTAATTGACCTGTCGGCTATCTTTAAAGATTCCGGCTTTAAAGTGTTTGATACCGTCCTCGCCAACGGCGGTCAGGTAAAAGTTATTAATGTCAAAGGGTACGCCAATGCTCCCCGCCGTGAACTTGACGGCCTGGTAGATTATGTAGCCGGCTACGGCGCGAAAGGCCTGGCCTGGATCGCGTATACCGACGAAGGCCTTAAATCACCAATTACCAAATTCTTCAGTGATGAAACCATTACTAAAATGACGGCCGCTGCCCAGGCCGAAACCGGCGATTTATTGCTGTTTGTGGCGGACAAGCCGAAAGTAGTTGCCGCCGCCCTGGGGCAATTGCGGCTGGAAATGGCGCGCCGTCTAAATCTGATTGATCCTGACAAGCTGTCCTTCTTATGGGTGGTTGACTTCCCGATGTTTGAATACGACGAGGAAGACAAGCGCTGGGTAGCCATGCACCATCCCTTTACTTCGCCGCGGGACGAAGACGTGCAGTACCTCGGCAGCGAGCCAGGCAAAATTAAGGCCAAAGCCTATGATAT
>JAEZQV010000046.1 GCA_023441125.1 Bacillota bacterium | reverse complement strand
GTCCCAGGGTAAGGGCGACAAACCAAAAGTGATAGGTAAGTGTTATCCCAAACTGGAGACGTGCCAGATTTAACGTTGAAATGTCCATGAATCCCTCACCTTGCAAGCATGCCCTAAGGTACTTAGTATCTGCCGTCTGCGGGTTTCTTATGACTGCTCTTTTACCTGCTGTTGCCCAGACCTAAGTCCCGCAAAGCTAGGACAAAATTCCTACGAACTGCTTGACAAGGCCCTGGTCGAGTAGTAACATTAAATTACTAATATTTGGGGAATGTTCCTCGAAGTGGATAAAGCAATAGGCAAACTTATCGAAAGGTAAGGACGCAAAGCTATGGGTCTACGGATAGTATCTAGGACTGCCAAGCCGCCAACTAGCAACACAGTTGATTGTGATACAGGCGGCCGCCTGTATTTTCTTTTGTATACTGCGGTAAATGATGGATAACTCTGTACAATACTGAATAGTATAACTGCGGAGGCCTTTATGATGAATCAGGATGACATTTATAGAAAAATAAAAAAATATTTGCCTGCTGCCGAGGATGATCTGGTGAATAACCTAATTCCACAGGTAGAAAAACAAATGGAATTATCGCTGGAGGAAATAATCCGGCGACTGGTGTTGCAAAAAGTAGGCACCCGAATTGATACAAAGGCATGAAGTCAAGCGCTATGATACGGTTTCACTACATTGCGGTTAAGGGGAGAGTCAAGTGAATCGAGTATTTACATTGTACACAGACCAGCTAAAAAGAGTTATCGACAAAGTTGAAGAAACTGCCAAAAACAAACCGCTTGCCAGTTCTGCCATTACCTTAGTTGTATCAGACGGTGACGATTGCCTTCGGTTATTTCAGAAAGTGGGCCATGACTGGATATACCTTGATGAAGAAACATTTTGCGAATCCAAGTAAACCTGTTTATATTTAAAAAAATCTCTTTGTCCGTTGGACAGAGAGATTTTCTATATTATCAGAAAGTATATCCCCTTTCTGATAATAGGTAAGAACGACTAAGGCTTCCGCCGGCGACGCGCCCGGATGGCGCTAGTGCCGATTGCGCCATGGAGGGCATAGCAATCGGCCGTCCTGAAGAACTTGTCACAAGCCAAGTCTTTTCTTAATGTAAGGCCTTACTACAGCACCATTCGTTAATCCAACGCTAACCAGGCCACCCCGGAGCCTACTTTTTGAGACCGTTGCCGGTTAAGGGGACAACAATGACAAGATTTTTGTCATAACCATTGTCAAAGTATTGCAGCATGCCGGCCACAGCCACGCCGGCCGTGGGCTCAACATAGATCCCCATTGCCCCCAGCATGGCCTGCGCTTTACATACGCTGTCGTCATCCACGGCGATAATATCGCCTTTACTGTCCCTGATGGCTGCCAGCATTTCCGCCATACGTTTTGGTTCCCGGATTGCAATTCCCTCGGCCAGCGTCGGCGCAAACTGGCTTACCGCCCGGTTGTAAAAGCGGCTTACAAGGGGGGCGCAATTTTGACTTTGCACGGCAATAATCCGGGGCAGCTTCCCCAGTTCCTTAAAGCCGGTATAGACGCCAAGCAGCATTGTCCCGTTGCCGGCTGGCACAAAAATATAATCCGGTATTCCCACCTGGTCATATAGTTCATATGCCAGGGATTTTGTCCCCTCGAAAAATAATGGATTATATACATGCGAGGCATAATAAACAGTCTTGGCCGCCTTTAGAATTGCCTGAGCGGTATCGTCACGCGTTCCCGGCACTTTGACAATATTGGCTTTATAGGCCTCGATCTGTTTAATTTTCCCGGCAGAAGTGCTTGCCGGTAAATAAATGTTGCAGCCGATGCCGGCAGCGGCACAGTACCCGGCAATCGCCGCCGCCGCATTGCCGGACGAGTCCTCCACTACTTCGCGGATCCCTAATTCCTTAAGCTTATTTATCATTACCCATGCACCGCGGTCTTTGAAGGAGCCGGTTGGCTGCAGATAATCCAGCTTGAGGTACACATCCAGGTGTTGTATCTTTCGTCTCAGGATCGGTGTGGTACCTTCCCCCAACGATATTTCCCGGCTGACGGTCTCATGTTGTTCTTTTTTCAGCTTAAACAGTCCGCCGCACCGGCAGTGGTAATCCAACCCGTCCAGGGGATATTCCTGACCGCAGTCCGCACAGAAAAAGTGCATAAACTCACTCCTTGCTCCAATTTATTCACCGTTGCCCGCTAAAAACCCTTAGCAGCTACTGACCGAGTTCTTGGTAAGTAATACGTTTCCTGCTATGTTCCAGGTAATTTCTTAAATCTTTTAGGACATTTTTCGGGCTGTAAAGTGTCTTCCCGCGCCCCCCGCCTTAATACCCCTGCTGCTGTTTATACATGATTCGTCAACTAAATTAGTTCAAAAGTCCCAGTATTCTCTTTTTATAGGACCTTTGGTCTATTTTTTGCGATTATTACCGGTTAAAGACACTATTTGCCGGTCTGACAGCAGGGATTATGTAAGAAATGTCGAAAAGTTGAAAAAATAGTTAGGAGGAATGTGCCTATGACCAATTTGGAAGCAGTTGTTGCTGCGGCTAAATTTTATCGGGATCTCAATGCTTTTGACTGCTCCGTCATGGTAACCAATACGGAGGGCGTAATCATTCACTATGACGAAGCCCAAACGTTTAAGGCCAACGTCAAAGTGGGGGAACCGGCCCCGGGATCATCGATTAAAAACTGCATTGCCACGAAACAAGTGGTAAAAACCATGATTCCGCAGCACCTTTATGGCGTTAAACTGCGCTCCATCGTCAGACCGGTTTTTGAAGAAGACGGAACATTGGCCGGCGTGGTGGGTATGGCCATCAGTTTAAAGACAGAAGAAGCTTTACATAATGCTGCTCACACCATTGCCGCCACTACGGAAGAAATGACTGCTACCACAGAAGAGCTGGCAGCATCAGCCACACGTCTGGCACATGACCTCGCCAAAGTAAAAGCCGGCAGTGAACGCGTTATAACCGAAATCAATAAAACCGATGAAATATTGCGCTTTGTCAGTGATGTTGCCTCGAATTCCAATCTGCTCGGCCTCAATGCCGCCATCGAAGCCGCCCGGGCCGGCGAACAAGGCCGGGGCTTTGCCGTGGTAGCCGACGAGATACGCAAAATGGCAGTAAACAGCGCCCAATCCGTAAACGATATTAAGAAAATTCTCCAGACCATTCAAAAAGAAGTACTTGGGGTTATGGAGACAATTGTTAGCACCGCTCAGTTGAGTGATCATCAGGCCATTGCCACTGAACAAATCGGGAAAACCATGCAGGAGTTAACTTCTACTGCCAATGAAGTGGAACAGATAGCCAATTCAGTATGATGATCCTACCTGCAGCACAGTCTGATCATACCTTACGAGAGGTACATTTTTTTAGACCCCACATGTATAAACAACTGAACGGGTAGCTGTTTAATTCAATTAAGAACGTCAGAACGGCTTGATTGGAACTATACTTGTAAAGGTTTGGTGAGTCTATGAGGAACGATGCTGCCTATTCAAAATACCGCTGGGTCATTTTATTATTATGTGCTGTATGTTTCTTATTTACCTTTGTGACCCGGTTTACCTGGCCGCCGTTAATCTCGGTTGTCGTCCCGGCGTTAGGAATGTCTATGAGCCAGGCCGGGGCATTCATGAGCGCTTTCTATCTCGGTTATGTGGTAACACAAATTCCGGCCGGCATGCTGGCTGACCGCTTTGGCGTACGGCTAATACTTGCTTTCAGCCTGATTGCCGAAGGCTTGGCCACCATGTCTTTGTCGCTGATCCACAGTTATGATGTGGGCTTTGCGTTGCGGATCATGGCCGGCCTAGGCGCCGGGGCTGTTTTTTCCTCGTGCTCCCGTGCGCTGGTCGAATGGTTTCCGGCCAGGGAGCAAGGCCTGGCCTTCGGTATTTTATTTGCCGCTCCCTCCGGCGGCATACTGGTAACCAATATTCTGGTCCCGCCTTTAAATCAAACCTTAGGCTGGCATGGCGCCTTTCAGTCGGTTGGGTCTTTGACTTTTGTCGCCGGCCTGTTAGTCCTGCTGTTTATGAGATCCAACCGGGCAGTGGCATACAAACAGGATAATGTCTTGGTCGGCCTCCGCTATATTTTTAGCAACCGGCTGCTTATGCTGACAGCCGCTGCAGGCTTTTGTCTGATGTGGCTGCAGTTGGGAATTGCCACCTGGGCCAACGTATACATTAAAAATCTTGGTTTTTCCGTAAGCGACGCCGGCCAGGTCATGGCGTTATACGGGCTTGGCGGCGTTATCGCCCCCCTGCTGTCC
>JAEZQV010000028.1 GCA_023441125.1 Bacillota bacterium | reverse complement strand
GTTTTGGCCAGCAGATTGCCCTTGGGATGCAGCTGCGGCGCGCCCTCAGCCAGCGCCTGCCGGGGCGAGGTAAGCGGCGGCAGTTCCTCATACGCCACTTTGATCAGCTTGACGGCCGCCTGGGCGATTTCTTTGCTGACGGCAGCCACGGCCGCCAGGGCGTCGCCGATGTAGCGGGTTTCCTCCCCCACATCGATAAAGGCCGGCCAGTCGGGAATGATGTGGCCCTGATGGCGCCGCCCGGGAATATCCCTGGCGGTAATGACAGCTTCAACCCCCGGGAGCGCCAGCGCCGCCGCGATGTCAAGCCCCTTAATCAGGGCCCGGGGGGCTGGCGCCCGTAAGATTGCGGCCTGCAGCATGCCGTCCATATACATATCGTCCACGTATTCAGCCAAACCCAGCACCTTGTCGCGGGCGTCCACACGCGGCATCCTGTCGCCTACCCGGTAATCGCCGACCGCCGGCGGCGTAAGGCCGTCGCGCAGGGCCTGGGCGGCCAGCAGCACGGCCTGTTCGATTTTGACATAGCCGGTGCAGCGGCAGACATTGCCGTGCAGCGCTTTTTTTACTTCCGCGCTGGCCGGCGAGGGAACTTTATCCAGGAGCGCCTTGGCGCTGACGACCATGCCGGGAATGCAGAAACCGCATTGCACGGCGCCGGCCGCGGCGAAGGCCCAGCTATAGATGTCTTTTTCCCGGGCGCTCAGGCCTTCAACCGTCAGCAGCGTTTTACCGTCAGTTTTGGCGGTTGTCAGCAGGCAGGCCCGCATGGCTTTGCCGTCCAGCAGCACCATGCACGCGCCGCAGGCCCCCTCGGCGCAGCCGTTTTTTACCGAAGTAAACCGGGCACAGTCCCGCAGATACTCCAGAAGGTTCATATCCCGGTCGCAGGCGGTCGTCTGCCCGTTTAGAACAAAGCTATACATAGTTAATCCTCCTGTTCAGGACAGGTCTTGGTAGGCGGAATCTTCCGCGGCAAAAGTATCAGCAATGATTCCCGGCCGTTTGTGCCTCTTCGGTCGGGTCCGGCGCTTTTTTGCCGCATTCATTGAAGAAATAGTTGAGCAGTAAAGCGACGACGCTGCCGGCGGTGATGCCGCTGTGCAGAATCATTTGAGCAAACTGCGGCAGTTTATGATAAAAGTCGGGGGCAGCCAGCGGAATAAGGCCAATCCCCAGGCTTACCGCCACAATCATGGCATTGTGGTTGCCATCGAACTGCACCTTGGCCAGCGTGCGTATACCGCTGGTCGCCACCATGCCGAACATAGCGATGCCTGCACCGCCAAGTACCGGGTTGGGAATGGCGGCGACTACGGCAGCCGCTTTGGGAAATAAGCCGAGACCCCCTAAAATCAAACCGGCGGCAACGACCACATAGCGGCTCCTGATGCCGGATAAGGCCAGCAACCCGACGTTTTGGGCAAAGGCCGAATGCGGGAAGGTGTTCATGATGCCGCCGAGCAAAGTGGAAAAAGAGTCGGCGCGCAGTCCCCGGGCCAGGTCGTCTTTCGTCACCGGTTTGTCGACGATCTCGCCCACCGCAATAATATCGCCGGTGGTTTCGGTCATAATCACCAGAAAAGCCAGTGTCATGGAAAGAATTGAGGTGATATCAAACACAGGCAGGCCAAAGGCTAAGGGCGACACAACGGAAAACCAGGCGGCGGCAGCTACCTGCGAAAAATTGACCATGCCCAGGGGAATGGCCAGCAATGTGCCGGCCACCAGTCCCAGCAAGACGGCGATATTGCTCCAGAATCCGCTAAGGGTGCGGTACAAAACGATGACTATGGCCAGTACGGCGAAAGTCAAGGCCAGGTTCGGTAAAGCGGCGAAGTCCGCAGCAGCCGGATTGCCGCCGCCGGCCCAGCGGACGGCCACCGGCAGCAGCGACACACCGATCAGGGTAATAATGGTGCCGGTAACGACTTTGGGAAAAAAACGGATGAGCTTGCTGAAATAAGGACTCAGGATATACCCGATTACGCCGGCGGCGATGGTGCTGCCGAAAATTCCCGGCAGCCCGTGCGTTTTGCCCACCAGAATCATCGGCGCAACGGCGGCGAAGGATACGCCCTGCATAATAGGGCTTTTGATGCCCATATTCCAGACTCCCAGCGCCTGGATGAGCGTGGCGATCCCACCCACCACCAGGTCGCACTGGATGAGGTAGATTAGCTGTTCATGCGGCAAACCCAACGCATTGGCAATAATGAGCGGTACTGCCACGGCGCCGGCGTACATGGCCATAACGTGCTGAAGTCCATACGTAAATAACTGTCCTTTGGGCAGCATTTCATCAACAGGAGCTACTTTGGTTTTCACTTGTGAATTGCACCTCTTTTGCCAATATTCGCAATTTTAATTATGTGATCCTTACCTGTGAAATGTTTGCACTGCCTATACATCGTAAAGCGGCTGACGGATTGTTGGTTACGCGTCTTAACCGCGGATTTTTCTAATATCAATCAGTTTTTTTGCCAAACCCATACGCGATAGTATTGCAGAGATACTCCTTAACAGAGTATCTCTGCCTTGCTTTTACAAAATTACGTGCGTTCCCGTTTTTCCGGCCACCGCGTCTTCCAGCGATTCCGGATTGGTGATAATGGCTTTCTTGCCGCCATTCTCCAGGAAGCGGATGACCGCCTGGATCTTGGGCAGCATGCTGCCGGGCGCGAAATGGTTTTCCTGGACATATTCCTTCAATTCCGCCAGTGTGACTCTATCCAGGGCTTTCTCGTCCGGCTGGCCGTAATTTAAATACACTTTCGGCACACCGGTGGAAATGATGAGTTCATCGGCCTTAACCTCAGCGGCCAGCAGACTGGCGGCAAAATCTTTGTCAATAACGGCGTCGACACCGGTGAAGGTGCCGTCGGCCTGCCGGACGACCGGGATGCCGCCGCCGCCGACGGCGATCATGCAGTAGCCGTCCAGCGCCAGTTTATGGATGACCTCTTTTTCGACAATCTCCAGCGGCAGCGGCGAGGCCACTACCCGGCGGAAGCCCCGGCCGGCGTCACTGACCATGACCCAGTCGGGATGCTCCTGCCGGATCTTCTCCGCCTGCTCCGCAGTGTAAAAGGAGCCGATGGGCTTGGTCGGTTTTTGAAAAGCCGGATCATTACCGTCCACCACTACCTGCGTAACCAGGGTGATGGCTGATTTGCCCAGGCCCCGTTTCTTAAATTCGTTATCCATAGCCTGCTGGATCTGATAGCCGATGGCGCCCTGCGTATCGGCGCCGCAGGCCACCAGCGGCACGAAATGCATGCCCGCGACTTCCTGGGCGATTTCCGACCGCCGGAGAATAAAGCCGACCTGCGGGCCGTTGCCATGGGTAATGATGACCTCATACCCCTGCGCGATCATGCCGGCAATATGCCTGGCCGTCTCGCAGACGGCAGCATACTGGTCTTCCACCGTCTGGCGCGTGTTATCCCGGATTAAGGAATTGCCCCCAATAGCGATAACAGCTAATTTAGCCATGCTTACCGGCCACCCATTAACAGCGTCATTATCGCTTTGGCGGTATGCAGGCGGTTTTCGGCTTCGTCGTACACGATGGAATGCGGCCCGTCGATGACCGAATCTTCCACTTCGTTGTTGCGGTCGGCCGGCAGGGCATGCATGTACATAACGTTTTTGTCGGCGGTAGCCATTTTGGCCTCAGTGCATTTCCAGGATCTTTGGGCTTTCAGCTTGTCATCCACTACGGCCACGGCGCCGGCGGCAGCCACACCGGTCTGGTCGGTTACCCAGTTGCCCCAGTTTTTCGGGATGACGATATGAGCGCCCTCATAGGCTTCGGCCTCATTGTCGGTAACAGTGACCGAACCGCCGTATTTTTCGGCGTTGGCTTTGGCCTGGGCAATTACCCAGTCAGGCAGTTCCCAGCCTTTCGGGTGAGCCAGGACAACATCCATACCGTAGCGGGGGAACAGCAGCACCTGGGATACAGGCACGGAAATCGGTTTTTTGTGGCTTTCGGCATAGGCCCAGATGATGGAGACTTTGACCCGTTTCAAATCGCCGATTTTCTCTTTCATGGTCATGAGGTCGGCTAAGGCCTGGAACGGGTGATATAGATCGCATTGCAGGTTCATGATAGGCTTTGAGGACCATTTGGCCATTTCGGTAAGGTATTTGTTGCCATAGCCCCAGTTGCAGTACCGGCAGGCAATGGCATGGCCGAAACGGGACAGAATAATGGCGGTGTCTTTGGCGCTTTCGCCGTGGGCAATCTGCATGCTGCTGGAATCTAAAAAGCCGGCGTGACCGCCTAATTGGGCAAACCCGGCTTCCATGGAATTTCTGGTGCGGGTGGATTGCTCGAAGAACATTAAAAACATGGATTGATGCAATAAATAGGGAGTGGGCACGCCCATGGCAAACTTTTTCTTCAGGTCCAAAGAGACCTCCAGCATAGTATCTACTTCTTCTTTAGTGAAATCTTCCAGGTTGATAAAATGTCTTCCTCTGAAAACTGATTGCATTGGTAAATTCCTCCCTGATTTTTTTGATATTTATCTATTATGGTGGTATTACCATAAAGTAACTTGGTTTAGCGAAGCCTTACACCAGATTTTTTGTTTCCCTGGTCATTTTGTCGGCATATTTCTGCGTGTAGAGGAGCGGAATAGCGGCGTACATGGCGGCGCAGTCCACCAGTTCCTGCTTCCAGGTGCGCTCGTTGGGCGCATGGGCCTGATCTTCATGGCCGGGGCCGAAACCGATGCAGGGGATGCCGAAGCGGCCCATAATAGAAACGCCGTTGGTCGAGAAGGTCCATTTGTCTACTTTGGGTGCTTCTTTAAACAGGCCTTGGTAAGCATCCACCAGGGTATGGCAGACCGGATGCTCGTTTTCAATCAGCCAGGTCGGGAAGTAGCATTCGGTCGGGTATACCAGACCGGTGTAGGCCGGCCGTTCATAGGTGTACATGCTGACTTCGGCCTTGGCGGCTTTTACCGACGGCAGATTCTTAATTTGCTGGATGGCATACTGACCGGTTTCGCCGGCCGTCAAGCGCCGGTCGATGGAAATCCAGCAGCTGTCGGCGACGGCGCAGCGCGAGGGCGAGGTATGGAAGATTTCCGATACTGCCAGGCTGCCTTTGCCCAAAAAGTCATGATCCATAAGGTTTTCATGGAGGGCTTTTAAATCGCTCAGGATGGGGCCCATTTTATAGATGGCGTTATCGCCCCGCTCCGGCGCCGAGCCATGGCAGCTGATGCCGGTGGTTTTCACCCTGATCTCCATCCGGCCCCGCTGGCCCCGGTAAATTTTGCCGTCGGTCGGCTCGGTGCTGACCACAAATTCGGGTCTTAGCTTATCTTCCTGAACAATGTACTGCCAGCAGAGACCGTCACAGTCTTCTTCCTGGACCGAGCCGACCATGACCAGGGTGTAGTCGTCTTCCAAGCCAAGCTCTTTAATAATTTTGCCGGCATACACCATGGAAGCCATGCCGCCTTCCTGATCGCTGGCGCCCCGGCCGATAATGATTTCATCATCTTCATAGCCCTGGTACGGATCGTATTGCCAATTTTCCGGATTGCCGACACCCACGGTGTCAATATGGGCATCCATGGCGATAATATGTTGGCCATGACCGATGTAGCCCAGAATGTTGCCCATGGGATCAATCTCCACTTTGTCAAAACCGACTTTTTCCATTTCTTCCTTAATCCGCAGGATGACCTTTTCCTCCTGACAGCTTTCGCTGGGGATGGCAATCATATCGCGCAGGAATTT
>JAEZQV010000003.1 GCA_023441125.1 Bacillota bacterium | reverse complement strand
GAATTTAAGCCGGCCACATCCACAATGGAAGGATACATGAAAATATCGCTCGAACCCACATACATTGATACGTCGCCGGCCGCCACCGTGGAAACCATGACTTTGGGCACACCGACCGGCAGCGCCCGCATGCCGGGAGTAACCATTGAGGTGCCGCCGGTACCGCCGCAGGAGATCACACCGTCGAATTTACCTGCTGCATACAGTTTGGGCAGCAGCTTTTCCAGTCCGCGGGCGAGCACATCGGTCGCCGTGGCCCGGTCTTTTCTGGCTGCGATTTCCTTAATATCGGCGCCCACCATGCGGGCAATCTCTTCATTGGAAACATCGGCCGGCAATTTGGACTCGAAGACCCCGGTATGAATCATAAACGTCTTCAAGCCCAGGCTCTGAATTATCTCCTGCAGATAAGCAAACTCAAGACTTTTGGAGTCAAATGTTCCGGCAATCGCCACTGTTTTCATGCTGAACCCTCCTGCTGATAAATTGACAAGTCTCCCCTGAAGTATTCCCATTAATAAAATAATACTGTAAATTCAGATAAATTTACATGTGTTCATGTCCGACAGTTATGTATTTATGTATTATTATGCAATGCAAAAACCGCTTTTGCTTCTGCGCTGCCTGGCACGAATTAAAAGCGGTCCTGGAGCATATTGGCGCGGTGCCGATATTGTTCCGGGGAAATACCGATCAGCCTTTTAAACGTTTTGCTAAAGTGGGCGTAATCCTTAAAGCCGGCCAGGCTGGCGACTTCGCTCAGCCTGATATTGTGAAACTTCATAATTTCTTTGGCTTTGCTGATTCTGAACTGAACCAGATATGCGGGGAAGGTGCACCCTACTTCTTTTTTAAACAAGGCACTCAGATGGGAGCGGGAGACATGGGCGACCTTGGCCAGATCGGAAAATAAAACTTCATTCCGGTAATTTACCGCCACATACTCTTTCACAAAATCGACATAGTCATAGTGATGCTTAACGCCCTCAATCATCTTGACCAGCAGTTCATCCTGCATAAGACCGCCGGTTTGCTTAAACGCCCGGGTAATATTGGTAATGGCGTCTTCCGAGGGTATTCTTTCAAACGAGGAACCGCCGATATACCCCATAGTCCTGGTATTGCTATACATAAAGCTCAAATCGCCAGGCGTTTTGACCGGCCCGCCATAGACCATTTTGATGACGCCGGGGTTTATTTGATCACAGGCGGCGAAAATTTCCGCGGCCACGAGTTGGGCCGAGTGGAGCGATAACACTTTTTTAGCGCCGATGTAGCCGCCTTTTGTCAAACCCAAATGCGCGCAGATCAGGTCGGCGCCGGCCTGCAACATAGCGGTGGCCTGCCGGGCGTCAAAGACAAAGGCCAGCGTAAACAGGTTTTTGCTATGGGCAATGCGCACAGCCTCAATCTCCTGCGCATAAGCCATGCCATCCTCCTCCAGCGCTTCCCGGAATTGACCGTCAAGCATGCCGATCGTGGGGAAATTGTTAATGCCGGCAAAACCCTGGGCCCTGATCCGGTCAATATATTGTTCCAGGTCAATGGTCGGATCGGTGGCATTCAGGCCAAAAATGACCGGAACGCCCTGAGCAGCCGGAATAATCTCCCGCGTACCGAATTCCATGACCAGCTCATTGCCGTTGGCAAACGGCAGCCAGCCGGCCAGCGAGCTTTGCCCCATCTGCCGGAACCGGCCGGAATTCAGCGCCAGCAGCATATCGGCGCCGCCCTTTAGCGCATACTTGGCCGTAATGCCTGCGCCTGCCGCCACACCGATAATGTGGCCGTGGATACGGATCTGGGTTTTCAGTTTACTCACTACCTGTTCCCGCTGCCAAGCCACATTACCTCATCCTTCCCCCGGGAATGAGACGACCAGCTGTCTTACTGACTGCTATTAACTTTCGCTCTCCTAACCGGTAAGCCCTGCCAGAAAAAAAGGAACTCGTCACCCCGGCCCGGACCAAGGCCGCTGCAACCCTTGTCTATTTTTCCGGCAGTCTCCCTTGCCTGCAACATTCCAAGCCCCTATTACATATACTATCAATAACCAACCAGCTAAGCACTTATGTTAAAAAAATTTTACATGGGAGAATGATTGACATTCCCTGCCACTGGTATTATAGTTGGTGTGGAATCACAAGTAAATAGCGCTTCCTCGTTAGGTGAGGCTCCTGTATAAACATAGGCCACTGCCCGGAAATGTCGAAAGACGCCAATGGGTAGAACAGGTATTACCGGCATAAGGTTTTACTTAAGGTGGCTGAGTGGTTGAGATTAACTCTACGTTATACAGTGCCAAAACTCAAACGAGTGGGGAGGTCGCAGCTGGCATTATTTTTGTCTTGCCATTTTCGCTTGCTTAAAAGGCCTTCCCCTACACGGGAAGGCCTTTTTACTGCCTAAAGGAGGTGGGTTATGTATGGATACAGACGGCCCTGAACCGGATAATCCGGTGCCGCACAAGCGCCTGCCGGCGCGTAGGGCCGGCAAAACGAACAAAATTGCATTAGGAAGTGATTTATATGGCCGTATTCACGTCGCACATCCCCACCCGCCGGTTTGGTCTCACTGACATCCTGGTGATCGCCTTCGTCTTCGCACTCCTGGTATCGGTCCTCCACTTAGGGGCCGGCATGGTGATGCCCTTTTCGCCGGAAAACCAGCTTACAATATCTGCCGACCCGGCCGACTTGCCGTACTATGCCGGGCGGTCGCTGCTCAGAATGTTTATCGCCTATGGGGCTTCGCTGCTCTTCACGCTTGTTTATGGCAGTATTGCCGCCAAAAACCGCACCGCGGAAAAAGTACTGATTCCGCTCTTAGATATTTTGCAGTCCGTACCGGTACTGGGCTTTCTCTCGGTCACCATCACTATGTTCATGGGCCTGTTTCCCACCAGCCTGCTGGGCGTGGAGCTGGCGTCCATTTTCGCCATTTTCACCGGTCAGTGCTGGAATATGACGTTTAGTTTCTATCATTCGCTTACCACCCTGCCAAAGGACCTGCAGGAAGTGTCGGCCGTGCTGCGTTTTAACTGGTGGCAGCGGTTCGTTCGCCTGGAAGTGCCGTTTGCCATGATCGGTCTGGTGTGGAAC
>JAEZQV010000001.1 GCA_023441125.1 Bacillota bacterium | reverse complement strand
TTTTTGGCCTGTATACGGCGCTCATCGGCCTGGGGGCCATGCTGGTGCTGTGGCCTGGGCTGTCGCTGTATCATGTTATGCTCACCTCCCAGGTGGTAAACGGTGTGTTGTTGCCGCCGATTTTAATCTTTATGGTCCTGATTGCCAGCGACAGAAACATAATGGGGGATTATGCCAATTCGCGCCTGTATAACGGCGTTTCCTGGGTGTTTACCGCGGCCTTGATTTTACTGACCATCCTGCTCTTGGTAGCGACGGCGGTGCCGGATTTTTTTAACTCGGCAATGCTATTTCTGGGAATGTAACCGGGTTACCGGTATGAAAAAGCTAAGTCCGCAAAAAAAAATCCCGCAACCGGGATTTTTTTGTATCAGAAATTTAACTTTCTCGGATCGCTGAGGCCAAATAAAACAAAGGGTGTCGGGCACAAAAGCCCGGCGCAGGCGACCATTATACAACGCTGCGCCGCTGGCGCTTAACCTCCGCCTATGCCGGGGGCGGAGGGCATCAGTCTTTAACCGGGGCCGGGGTGGACGATGTTTCGTCTGGCGTTTCGGCAGGGGTATTGGCCTCGGTACAGAAGCCGATCGGGCACCGGGGTTCCTGGGGTGATTGCCGTTTAAGCTTGATCAGTAAAAAATTGATTTGACTGACATGCTGGACAAGTTCAACGGCGGAGCCGTCGGATAAAGTGCCTTCAAACCAAAGCAGGCTTGGATTTAAATAGCCAATACGGGCTACGCTGAATTCGGTCGATTTGCCGAAACTGACCAGCCGCATGCCCACCTCATGCTCCTGGTCCAGCATCGCTTCGAAATTTTGCACACGCTGAATAAGCTGTTCAAAAATATTTTTGGCAGTATAAGGCTGGTTAAAATCAGCCAACTGCTGCCCGAACGATTTTAGCATGGGAAGGTCCGGCAAAGACCAGCTTAAAGGATTGAATGTCATTATTTCACTCTCCAAACTGCATTTCTTACCCTTTTCTATTCTCTGCCTGCGCGTTACAATCCTGTCGTGAACGGCTGGTCAGCAGGTACTGCCGATATGTTTTGGATGGATCCCGTGATAAGATCCTTTTTTCCGACCGGCGTGGGGCGAATACTTGGCGGCTGAATTATTCCAGGATGCCGGCAGAACGGATTTAGGAAGGAAGCAGGCGGCTGGCTGCGGCGATGCGCCAGTATAAGTGAATGTCGATGCATAAAGGATTTTCAGACGGAGAGTACACGGCTGCCTTGGCCGTGGATACTATTTTTTTTGCCTAGGCAAACCGGGCCGGCATGTGCAATAATATAGGGATAAGACAGCGGGAGGATTAAGATGCTGAAGTATATAGCGGATGTGTTTAAAACGGTGCCGCGGGGCGTGCCTTTGGTCGGCATGGGTCATATGGTAACCGATTTGTCGCAGGGGGCGCTCTTGGTGGCCCTGCCTTATTTCAAGGCCAAATTTGGCCTGAGTTATGCCGAGGTAACGGCGATTGCGCTCATGCAGAACCTGACCTCGTCTGTGATCCAGCCGTTGTTCGGGTACTGGACCGATCGCACGCCACGGCCCTGGCTGATGGCTGGCGGTTGTCTTTTTTCCGGGCTGGCTATGCTGGCTTCCCTGCTGGTGCCGAGTTACTGGCTGCTGCTGGTCTGCACGGCTTCTACCGGCTTGGGAATTGCCGCCTTTCATCCCGAGGGAGCGAAGACGGTCAACCGGCTGAGCGGCGCCGCCAAAGGCAAAGGCGTCAGTATGTTTGTTGTGGGCGGCAATGCCGGCTTTGCCCTGGGTTCGCTGCTGATGGGACTGCTGCTGGCCGAACCGTACAGCGGTTATTTGTGGGTCTATGTTATTCCCTGTTTAGGCACCAGCCTGTTGTTGTACAAATTGGCAGCTGCCCTGCCGCCGGCGGAGGCTAAAGGCGGGCAAGGCATCAGCCACCTGAAAAGCTTTGTTTCCGTATCGCTGGTGGCGCTGCTGGGCGTTGTGCTGATGCGGGCCACTGTCAGCGCCGGTATCAGTACTTTTATCCCGTTATACTATGTCTCTTATCTACAGGGCGATGCCATGTACGCCGGTTCGCTGCTAACCGTGTTTTTAGCGGCCGGGGCAGCCGGGACACTGGCCGGCGGTATACTTAGCGACCGGTTTGGCAGCAGGAAAATTATGCTGTGGTCCATTATACCGGTAAGTGTTTTGCTGGCGGTGTTTAATCTTGCGCCCGGCGTGGGCGTATATCCGGTGCTTGCCGTTATCAGCGCCTGTTTGTCGGCGGCTTTTGCCAGCAGCATGGTATTGACCCAGCGGATGATGCCGGGAAATGTAGGGATGGCTTCCGGGCTGACGCTGGGTTTCAGCGTCGGGTTGGGGAGCATGGGCGTTTTGCTGCTGGGCCGGATTGCCGATAGCTGGTCATTGCCGGCCGTATTTGATATTCTGGCTTTTCTGCCCCTGGTGGCTTTTGGCCTGACCCTGCTGGTCAGCGAGCAAATGCCGGGCGTCCGGCTGGCTGTAGCCGAAGAAACTGGGCAGGCCTAATAGCTAAACCGTACCGCCGGCGCCTTTTAATCTCATTAAAATTGGGAAATATTAATTAAATTAAAAGGTGAGCCCCGGATAAGTGTCGAATAGTTAGACAGGCAAACCGGGAAACGGCTTGCGTAACTAACAGCACTTATATTAGGTGTGATTACTGAAGAAATGAGGGTTGTTATATGAAGAAATTCACCATGCTGCTGCTTGCCGCCATTCTGATGCTTATTTTGCCAGGCTGCGCCAGCGTCAAAAAAGAAAATCCGGCGCCGCAACAAAGCCAGCAATTACAGACCATTACCGTCGGCCTGATGCCGGATGTTGACTCCATTCCCTTCATCATTGCCCAGGAAAAGGGCTATTTTAAGGAAGAAGGTCTCACGGTAACGCTGAAACAGTTTAAAAGCGCCATGGAGCGGGATAGTGCCCTGCAAAGCGGCAACTTAGACGGCGCAATTTCCGATATGCTGGCCGAAGCCTTTGCCAAAGCCGGTGGTTTTGACACCGTAATTACGTCTTTGTCGACCGGCAGCTATAAGATGGTGGCCGGCAAGCAGGAAACGGCTGCCTCTATCCAGGAACTGCAAGGCAAGGATGTTGCCATTTCGAAAAATACCATCATTGAATATGTCACCGACCGGATCGTGGCCGAAGGCGGTCTGCCGGCCAACGGAATTAATAAAATAGTCATTCCCCAGATACCGGCGCGCCTGGAAATGCTGCAAAACGGCAAAATCGCCGCCGCTACCTTGCCGGAACCGTTGGCCACCGTGGCCATAAAGAATGGCGCCAGGTTGATCAAGTCGTCAGACCAAATGGGCATCAATCCGGGGGTATTCATTTTTACTGCCAAGGCGGTTGCCGAAAAAGAGAAAGAAATCCAGGCCATGTACCGGGCTTATAGCAAGGCGGTTGCCTACTTAGCTAACGAGCCCCGGGAAAACTATATTGATTTAATCGTGGAAAAAGGCGGATTCCCCAAAGATGTCCGGGATTCGCTGGTATTGCCCAAATATTCCAAGGCCGCTGCGCCGCAGCAAAAGGATGTTGACGATGTTATCGCCTGGCTGCAGGCCAGACAGCTCATCCCTAAAAAGTACAGCTATGCAGAACTCGTTGATGCCCGGTTCATCAAGTAGGCCAGTATGATCCGGATCAAAGACTTACATATTGCCTACGAGGCCAGAGGGTCGCGCTATGATGTGCTCAGGGGCATTAACCTGGAACTGTCTGCCGGGGAAACCTGCGCCATTATTGGTCCGTCCGGCTGCGGGAAATCCACGCTGTTAAAAGTACTGGCCGGCATTATTAAAAAATATGAAGGTACGGTTGAAATCAACGGACAGCCGGTTATGCCCCACAAGCAGACGATTGGCTTTATTCCACAGAATTATGGTTTGTTGCCCTGGAAAACGATTGCCGGAAATATTCGCCTGGGTGCAAAAATAAAAAATAAAAACGACAGCCAAAGTGAGCAAAACCAGGCAGCGATGGTTCAGTTGCTGGGACTTAGCGGCCTGGAACACCGTTTTCCCGGAGAATTGAGCGGCGGTCAGCAGCAGCGGGTGGCGCTGGCCCGCGCTTTTCTTGTACAGCCGGACCTGCTGTTGATGGACGAGCCCTTTTCCGCCCTGGATGCCATGACCAGGGAAGAAATACAGAATGTTTTCCTGCAAGTATGGCGGCAGCATTCGGTTTCCACCATCCTGGTGACCCATCATGTGGAAGAAGCTGTTTATCTGGGCCGGAAAATTGTCATTCTTTCCGCAGCTCCGGGAACGGTCAGCAAAATTATCGACAATCCGCTGTTTGGTCTGGAGGACGTCCGGAACCATCAGGAATTTTTCCAGCTTTGCATTGAACTGCGCAAGATGATAAAAGAGGATTGGTCAAAGTGAACAGAAAAGGGCCGGGAGTTTGGTATATATACGGCACGATCATTTTCTTTGTATTATGGCAGGCGGTTGCCAGCTGGGTAAAGCTGCCCATTATCCCGCCGCCGGGACTGGTCATGGTTAACTTATTCAACATATTCCTGCCGCAGATCGCCATTCATGGTTTTTACAGCCTGTGGCGCATTCTCGCCGGGGTTTGTCTGGGCGTGCTCATCGGTATTCCGCTCGGACTTTGCATGGGATATTTCCCGCGCTGGGACAAGTTATTTTCCCCCCTGGTATATTTGACATATCCCATTCCCAAAATAGCGCTGTTGCCGGTGGTTATGCTGATTTTTGGCCTGGATGAATTGTCCAAGGTGCTAATGATATTTTTGATCATTGTTTTTCAGGTCATTGTTGCCGTGCGCGACGGGGTCAAAAGCATTCCCAAGGAAACCTACTACCCGCTGTATTCTCTGGGCGCCGGTTACCTGGATATTTTCCGGGAAATCCTTATTCCGGCCTCAATGCCCAAATTTTTAACGGCCCTTAGAGTAGCCATGGCAACCGCGGTATCGGTCCTGTTTTTTACGGAAACTTTCGGGACCCAGTATGGTATGGGTTACTTTATTATGGATGCCTGGCTCAGGGTCAATTATCTGGAAATGTACTCGGGGATTGTAGCGCTGAGCAGTATCGGCCTGACCCTATTCAGCACGATTGATTACCTGGAAAGGAAAATATGCGGCTGGCAATACCAGTAAATTTGTTTGGCGGTGATTATTGCACCGGCACTGCATACCAATCTGCATACAGAAATTCCTGTCAAAATATAACGAAATTTGGCAGGATTTTTTTGTATCGGCTGGAAGTGATAAGGAGAAGAAAAATATCCGACACGGAGGTAGGGCTGACACGTGAGCATTCGAGTTATGATTGTCGATGATTCGCTTTTCTCCCGCGCGGTATTGGCGGACAGCTTGCAGCAGGAAGGGTATGAAGTTGTCGGCGAGGCTGATTCCCTGGAAACTTTATTTGCGACTTATGATCAGTGCAACCCGGACATTATCACTATGGATATAGCCATGCCCGGCGCGGATGGTTTTGAATGCAGCCGGGCGCTGCTGCGCCATGATCCCAAAGCTAAAATTATTATGGTGAGCTCCATGAAAGATGAAGATAGCGAGGCCGAAGCCCGGCGGGTGGGCATTGCCGGCTATCTGCAGAAGCCGGTTGACGGTGAAATGCTTACAAAAATGATTGCCGAAGTGCTTGCGCCGGATACGTTGTTTGCAGGCTTGCAAGGCTGGTGTATTGACAGTTTTCAGGAGGCGCTGTCCGCGACGATAACCCGGATGACACAAGCAGCGGCCACTTTTGCCGCTGCCGAGTGGGCGGACATAAATATATCCCGCGGCATTACCGTTGTTGTTGGCATCATCGGCCGGTATCCCGGTTCCATGATTGTTGATTTCTCCTATCAGTCGGCTGAAAAGATGGCGGAAGTCATCTTGCGGCGCAAGGCCAGGGGGCCGGAAGAGGTTCTTGCTATGGGGGCTGAGTTTGCCAATATCATTGGCGGGATAGCCTGTTCTTTATTAAACAAAAGGGAAAAAGCCTTAAGCCTGAGGGTGTCTCCGCCCAGTGTCTTCGTCGGCGCGCAAACAGAGATTGTCAGCCCAAGTGTAGACCTCAAAGGCCTGTATGCGGACAGTACGTTTGGCCGAATCTATTTAGGAGTCGGGTTTAAAAAGGGGACGGTTTTGTGGATGTAAATATAATTAATCCGATCCTGGAATCCTTTGCCGGCATACTTCCGCAGATTGGGTTTCAGACCGTGGAACGGAAAGGAATTGCCTTAGAAGGGTCCAGTTTGCACTATCAGGGCATACTTATTAATATTGGCGTGCTCGGTCCCCTAAAAGGGGCGATACTGATTGGCATGAGTCTGGACGCAGCCAAACAGTTCGCCTCAAAAATGATGATGGGCATGGAAGTTGCCGAACTGGATAGTCTGGCCCAAAGCGCTATAGCGGAAATGGGCAATATGGTTTGCGCCAATGCCTGTACTAACTTTACTAAAGCAGGCATTCACGGCTTGGATATATCGCCGCCTACCTTGCTGATCGGCGATGCCGGGCAGGTGCGGCTGCCGGTGCCGCAAGTCATAGTTGTTAAATTTGCCGCCGATGGCATTGCCGTCAATGTTTACGCGGGTTTGCTCAAGTAGGGACGGCATAAGCAGCCTTTAAAGCAGGGTATCTTTCCCCGTGTTTTAAGGGCTTTTTTACTATCAGGGCCGGAACCGGCAGGATTTTAAAAGAGGTACCTGGAAAAAAGTGTTATATAGGTAGACGAGGAGGAGGTAGAGTATGCCTAAGATTACGGGTACTGCCAAGCGGCTGCGCATCTATATGGGGGAACAGGACCGGTATAAAGGCCGGGCCTTATACCACGCTATCATTGAAAAAGCCAAAGAACTGGACTTGGCGGGAGCTACCATGTTTCGCGGTCTGATGGGCTATGGGGCCAACAGCCGGATACATACGGCAACCATCGTCGATTTATCCAGTGATTTGCCTGTGCTGGTGGAAATTGTGGACAGTGAAGAGTACATAAGCCGGCTGCTGCCTTACCTGGACGACATGATGCAGGAAGGCCTGGTCACCCTGGATGACATTGAGGTCATAAAATACGGTAAAATGAGCATGCATGGCCATTAGCGCCTGCTAAGGAGGTTTTCACATGATTACGGTGACTATGCCGGACGGCAGGGTACTGGAATATGAACATGTGGTCTTTGACTATAACGGAACACTGGCGGAAGACGGCATGCTGGCAGATTCTGTCCGGGAATTGTTACGGGAGCTGGCGGTAAAAGTGCATGTTGCCGTAATTACGGCCGACACTTTCGGTCTGGCCCGGGACCAGTTACGCAATGTTGACGGGGTGGAGCTTATCATCATGGACAGACACGCTACCGGCACGGAAAAGGCGCGTTATGTCCGCGAATGGGGGGCGGAGAAGACCGTTGTTGTCGGCAACGGCGTTAATGATCAGCCGATGTTTTTTATTGCCGGTTTAAAGATTGCCGTGCTTGGGCCGGAAGGAGCCAGCAGCGGGGTGCTGGCAGCTGCCAATATCGTGGTTAAAAGTCCGGAGGATGCTATTCGCCTGCTGCTCAAGGCCAAACGGCTTGTGGCCACTTCCCGAAGCTAAAGCGGCCGCGCCGGAAAGCGTAACTAATATTTGCATTTGCCGGGCCGGTTGTATATAATAAAGAGACTAGTAAGTGATCGGCGTTAAGTTTTTAACCATATTGTACGGATGATAATGTAACGTTGAGCAAAAACTAGGATCTAGTCGAGGTCCTAGTTTTCTGTTATTTTTACTAAATACAATACTATTGGAGGTTCTGGTTCACTTGAATAAGAACGAAAAATTATTAATTATTCCGCTGGGAGGGCTTGGGGAGATCGGCAAGAATATGACCGTGTTCCGCTACGGCGACGACATCATCGTGATTGATTCCGGTCTGGCCTTTCC
The DNA here is from genome assembly GCA_023441125.1 of Bacillota bacterium. The sequence continues at coordinate 7,881 of JAEZQV010000001.1, read as the reverse complement.
GGAAGAAGACATGTTGGGGATTGATCTGGTAATCCCGGATATGACATATCTTATTGAGAACAAAGACAAAATCAGGGCAGTCGTTTTGACCCATGGTCATGAAGACCACATTGGCTCCCTGTTCTACCTGCTGCGGCAGGTGGAAGATGTACCTGTGTACGGTTCCCGGCTAACGTTAGGCCTGGTAGAGGGACGGCTAAAGGAATATGATGTCTCCGACCGTAATCTGACGCCGGTGGAACCCGGCGACTCTCTTACCCTGGGTCAGTTTGAAGTCGGTTTTATCCGCGTTAACCATTCTATTTCGGATGCGCTGGCAGTGTACTTAAAAACGCCGGTGGGAACGGTGGTGCACACCGGAGATTTTAAAATTGATCAAACGCCGGTTGACGGCAAGATGATTGACATTCATAAATTTGCCGAACTGGGCAACCAGGGGGTACTGGTGCTTTTATCCGACAGTACCAATGCCGAACGGCCGGGTTTTACCAAATCGGAGCGGACGGTCAGCGAAGCATTGGACGATTATTTTAGCGAAGCGAAAGGACGGATCATTCTTACCACTTTTGCCTCCAACGTGTCCAGGCTGCAGCAGGCCATTAATTCAGCTTGTAATTATGGCCGTAAAGTAGCCCTGCTCGGCCGCAGTATGGTGACTGTTGTAACCAAGGCGGCAGAGCTTGGCTATATGACCATTCCGGAAGGAGTACTGATCGGGGTTGAAGAAATCAACCGCTATCCTAATAATCAGCTCCTTATATTGACCACCGGCAGCCAGGGTGAACCGATGGCGGCTCTTAGCCGGTTAGCGTCCAGGAGCCACCGCAGTCTGGAATTGACCCCGGGCGACAGTGTGCTGATTGCCGCCACACCCATCCCCGGCAATGAACGCTCAGTCGGCCGGACCATTGATGCTTTGCTGAAGCTGGGCGCGCATGTGGTTTATGAAAGACTGTCGGGCATTCATGTGTCCGGCCATGGCAGTCAGGAAGAACTGAAGCTTATTTTGAATCTGGTCCGCCCCCGGTATTTGATTCCGGTTCATGGCGAGCACCGGATGCTTAGGCAGCATGGCAAGCTGGCCAATGAGATTGGTGTGCCGAAAGAGAATGTTTTCATTGGCGAGAACGGACATGTGTTTGAATTCACTGCCGAGACAGGCCGGTTTGCCGGCAAAGTAACGGCCGGCAAGGTTTTTGTTGACGGCCTCGGCGTAGGCGATGTCGGCAATATTGTAATCCGTGACCGGCGGCAATTGTCCCAGGACGGGGTATTGATCGTCGTTGTTACTTTGGACAAGTCCAAAGGCACCATTCTCGACGGTCCGGATATTGTCTCCCGGGGCTTCGTCTATGTGCGGGATTCGGATGCGCTGATTGACGAATCGCGTAAAGTAGTCAAAACGGTATTGGAACGTTTTGAGAATCAGCCCATTACGGAATGGGCACCGTTAAAAACCGGCATTCGCGAGGCGCTGTCCAAATTTTTATTTGCCAAGACCGGCCGCCGGCCCATGATATTGCCTATTATTATGGATTTGTAAGTCCTGGTCTTACCGTATGGCCACTAGTAAGCCGGGCGGCACTTACCCTGTAAGTGCCGCCTGTTTTCATGCCGGTGCGCAGGATACGGCCTGTATTCTTTTTACAATGGCTTTCAAAAAGAATCCTAAAAAAAGTCCGGTATAATAGCCCTATATCCACTGAATGATGCTGCAAATATAAATTTTCAGGGAGGGATAAGGGTGAAAAAAATGCTACATAGTTTGTTCACTGGCTTCTTGAGTCTGGTGACAACTTGTATGATTATGGCGGCGCCGGTAGCGGCGGTGATTTACGCCTCGGAACTGTCAAAGCCGGTGGTGGCTATTGAGAGCCTCGGAATTGCCGGAGAAACTGTGGCTGCGGTTACTGCTGCCGATAATGCCGAATTTCAGGTAACCGATAAGAAAATCGCGCAGCGGCTGGAAAAAGCGGCTGCCGATGAACAGCGGGAGAACCGGCAGGTTCTTTCCGGCTTGACATTAGTCAAATAATGCCATACTCTGGGGATAGATGGTAACAAGCATTTTTTCATAGATAAAATGTTCGGGGAGTGTTTGTATGCGAATTCTGGTTGTTGAGGATGATAACGCGCTGCGTGAGGCTATCGTGTCATTGCTCAAGGAGGAAAACTATCTTGTCGATGAGGCGGCCGACGGGGATGAGGGCTTGTATTTTGCCCAGCACGGAATTTACGATTTGCTGATACTGGATATTATGCTGCCTGAGGTCAATGGTCTGGAAATCGTAAAACGGGTACGGGCTGCCGATAATGCCGTGCCTATTTTGCTGTTAACGGCCCGGGACAGTGTGGCGGACCGGGTCTATGGCCTGGAGACGGGGGCTGATGATTACCTGGTGAAGCCGTTTGCCATTCAGGAACTTTTGGCCAGAATCAAGGCGCTTATCCGGCGCAGCGGTTCGCTGGCCAACGACGGCAAAATCGCCTATGGCGGGGTAATGCTCGACAGCAAGGTGCATGACGCCTACATCGACGAGCTGGCATTAGGGTTAACAACCAAAGAATATGATTTGCTGGAATTTTTGATTTTAAATAAAGAACAGATTCTGACCAGAGAGCAAATCTTTGACCGGGTTTGGGGCTTTGAGTCGGAAACTACCATGAGTGTGGTGGATTTATATATCCATTATCTACGGAAAAAACTGGCTCCTTCCGGTCATGACAGTCTCTTGCGGACGGTACGTGGCGCCGGCTTTATGTTTAAGGAGAAATAATTATGTTTAAACGCACCCTGCGACAGCTTTCAGCCATGAATTCTGTCGTGTTTTTGCTGATTTTTGTGGTTTTCGGGACCGTGATCTACGGTTTTGTGTCTTACCGGCTGTTTGACAAAGTCGATGACGCCATGCGGTTTAAAGCCAGTAACATTCGTATCGTCAACGGCAGAATCGCTCCGCCGGGCCGCAACCGGTTTCTGTTTGATCCGCGTATTCTCATCCTGCTGCGGGATACCCAGGGCCGCATTGTTAACATGCCCTATCCCGAAGACGTTGATGTTGAGCGCTTGGTGGAAATGGTAATCCAAATACCGCCTGGCCATATTCAAACCCGGGAAATTGAAGACCATGCCTACCGGATGATCAATATTCCCTACCAGTATGAAGAAACGATCCTGATGACAGACCGGGGGCCGGTTAACATCGGCAGCATCATTGCCGTAAGTATTGTGGATACGGAAGTGGCTTCGCTCCGGGACTTATTGCTTATTATTGTCAGCGGCCTGATAAGCGGCATGCTGATTATCATTCTGGCCGGCTATTACCTGGCCCGGCGGGCCATGATTCCCATTCAGGCTTCCTGGGAGAAACAGCAGCAGTTTGTGGCCGACGCTTCCCATGAATTACGCACGCCGCTGGCGGTGGTAAAAAGCAATGCCGAACTCATGCTCAGACACCCCGATCATACCGTCGAGGAGGAGAGCATCCGGGTAACCAACATCGTCAGGGAAGTGCGGCGCATGACCAAACTGGTTACCGACCTGCTGACCCTGGCCAGATCGGATGCCAATCAAACCGAACTTAAGCTGGCCGTGATCAATATAGGCGAAGTCGTCGAGACGGTGGCTGAACAGTTTGTGCCGCTGGCGGAAATGGCTGGCCTGACCCTCAGGATCGAGGCCGGCGAGCAGCTGGAACTGGCGGCAGACCGGGAACGGCTGCACCAGTTGCTGGTAATCCTTTTAGATAATGCGATCAAATATACTCCGCCGCCCGGCGATATTGTGGTTACCGGGGAACGGCAGGGAAACAATATTGTCATAACGGTGGCGGATACCGGCCAGGGAATACCGGCGGAAGATCTCCCCCGGGTGTTTGACCGGTTCTATCGCGGCGACAAGGCGCGTTCGCGGGAAAAAGGCGGTACCGGTCTCGGCCTGGCGATTGCGCGCTGGATCGTGGAAATGCACGGCGGCAAGATCGGCGTAGACAGCCAACTGGGGGGCGGCACCAAGTTCAGTATCATACTGCCGGTAAAGAAAGTACCTTAATGGCAATTTGGCAGGAAATATAAAAAGTGCTTGTCTTTGGCAAGTACTTTTCCTTTATTTGAAGGGTTTTCTAAAGACGTTCTAAAACTTATAATATAGAATGACTTCATTAGTCAATCACAAATTATGTAGGAGGCTGCTACCATCATGCTACATTTAAAAAATAAGGCTGCCCTTATTACCGCCGGTTTCTTATTGTTGCAGCATACATTCGTGTTTGCTGCCCCCATTGAACTGACTTTACAGGATAGCATTAACTACGCCCTGAAGAATAATCCCGCCATTCAAATAGCAAGCGAAGATAAAAAGAAATCAGAACAGGGTGTCAATGAGTCCAAAGCCGGTAAGCTGCCTACTGTTTCGCTCAGCAGTGGCTATACTTACCAGGGTACCACCCATGACGACAGCCTGAGCAACGGCTTGCGCATGAACTGGCAGCTGTACAGCGGCGGCCGGACAGAAGCCCAGATCAAACAGGCCGAACTGGGTGTGGCTGCGTCCGATCTTAATGTGGAGAAAACCAGGCAGCAAATGATCCTGGATGCAACCACCAACTACTTCAGCGTGCTGGAAGCCCAGAATATGCGCGCCGTCAATGAAGAAAGCGTCAACAATCTGAAGGCGCATCTGGCGATCGTTCAGGCCAAATATGAGGAAGGCGTGGCCGCGAAGTCGGAAGTTCTGCGTTCCGAGGTAGAGGTTGCCAACGCGGAACAAAACCTGATCAAGGCCCAGAATCAATATGATCTGTCGGTTTCCAATCTGCTGACAACCATGAACATGGATGGCGGCAGTGAAATTCAGTTAAAAGACGAGCTGAATTATCAGCCCGATTCCCGGACACTGGACGACGCCATTGCCCTGGCCAAGAAAAACCGGCCGGAAGTGGCTCAGTCCCAGATCAGTATTGACAGTGCCCAAAAAGGCATTGAGATTGCCGCAAGCAATAAACGCCCATCCGTATCGCTGTCGGCTTCCAGTGGCTGGAATGACTCGGCGCTGCCCAACGACAGTGACAACTGGTCGGTCGGAGCTTCAGCCAGCTGGAGTATCTTTGACGGCGGCGCAACCAAGTCCAAGGTCAACCAGGCCCAGTCATCGTTAACCCAAGCCAAGCTGCAGTCCGAACAGACCATGGACGCTGTGGAGCAGGACGTCCGGCAAAGTTATCTCAGTATGAGAGAAGCCGAAAAGCGTCTGCAAACAACCGACGTGACAGTGAAAAAGGCCAATGAGGACCTGTATATTGCCCAGGAAACGTATAAAGCCGGGGTTGCTACCAACCTTGACGTTTTCGATGCCCAGCTGGCGCTGACGCAGGCTAAGACCAACCATGTGCAGGCCTTGTATGACTACAATGTTAACAAAGCCAAACTGGATAAGGCTATGGGCATTAAAGCCGGTAGCTTATGATGGCGGAGGGAATTAAAGTGAACACATTGTGGCAAAAAATCAAACAGCATAAAACCATTCTGATTGTGGCGATTATCGCAGTGGCGGCCAGCGCCGGCGGCTGGTACTACTATCAAGGCAAAAGCAAGACGGCGGCCGTGCCGCAGCAGACCGTCCGCGCCGAGCGACGGGATCTTACTTCCGTAGTGGCGGCGACCGGCACCATCAAGGCGGTAAACTCGGTTGATATCAGTTCGAAAATGACGGCTCATATTAAAGAAGTGAAGGTGCAGGAGAATGAACCGGTGCAGGCCGGCCAAGTGCTTGTCGTCCTGGAGGATACCGGCCTGCAGGCACAGGTAACCCAGGCCCGGGAACGCCTTGACAACGCCGCTATCAAGCTGCAGCGCACCTCCCGCCTGACGACGATCGGCGGCTCTTCGAAGGAAGCGCTGGACAACGCCAGCATGGATTATAATATTGCCAAAGCCAATTATGATGAAGTCATGTCCAACCTGGACGATACCGTTATTGTATCGCCGATTGCCGGCAGTGTTATCGGCAAACCGTTATCTGCCGGTGAACTGGTGGCCCAGGGGGTTAATAATCCGACCGTCATTATGACGGTGGCCGATATGTCCACAATGCAGATTGAGGCCAGCGTGGACCAGACGGATATTGGTAAAATTGCCATGGGACAAAAGGTTACTTTTACGGTCGATGCGTATCCCAATAAAGAATTCAGCGGTGTGGTAACCACCATTTCCCGTAAAGCCGTTGTTTCCCAGAACGTTACCTACTACCCGGTAACGATCGATGTCACCAATGCGGAAAATCTTCTGAATCCCGGCATGGTTGCCAGAGTCTCCATTACTGTCAGCGAGAGCAAAGGCGTACTGACACTGCCGCTGTCGGCCATTCGTTCCGATAAGAGCGGTAAGTTCGTAGTGGTTGCCGATGCGAGCGGCCAGACCAGGAATGTGCCGGTAACAACCGGCAATACCGGTGATGACCGGGTGGAAATTGCCAGCGGCCTGAATGAAGGCGATAAGGTTGTATTAACACAAATTAAAGTGCAGTCGCCGGGACAAACCGGCGGCCAGCAGGCACCGCGCGGCGGACGCATGTTCTAACGCGGTGTTGGCTGGAGATAAGGGGGTCGTGAAATGACAATTGCATTAGCTAATATAACCAAGACCTATCAAATGGGAGATACGCTGGTTGCCGCCCTGGCCGGAGTCAGCCTTGACATTCGTGAAGGGGAATTCACGGCCATCATGGGGCCGTCCGGATCAGGCAAATCCACCTTGATGAATATTTTAGGCTGCCTGGACCGGCCGACAAGCGGTTCCTATAAACTCGACGGGCTGGAAGTGGCGACGTTAAATGATGATGAACTGGCTTTGACCCGGAACAAGAAGATCGGTTTTGTGTTTCAAAACTTTAACCTGCTGCCCCGGATTACCGCGCTTGACAATGTGGCCCTGCCCCTGGTTTATGCCGGCGTGGGCGCCAAGGAAAGGAAAGAGCGGGCCGCCGAAGCTTTGGATTCGGTCGGTCTGGCGAAACGGATGGACCACTTGCCCAACGAATTGTCGGGCGGTCAGCGCCAGCGGGTGGCTATTGCCCGGGCGCTGGTCAATGAGCCTACCATTATTATGGCGGACGAACCTACCGGTGCGCTTGATACCAAATCAGGTGATGAGGTTATGGACATTTTTAAGACCTTAAATTCCTATGGCCGAACCATCATTCTCGTCACGCACGAACCGGATATTGCCGCGCACGCCAAACGGGTGATTCATGTCCGGGACGGGCTTATTGTCCGGGATACAGAAAGGGTTGAGTAATTGTGTTTTGGGAAAGTGTCAAGATCGCCTTAGATGCACTTGTGTCCAACAAATTACGTTCAATCCTGACCATGTTGGGCATCATTATCGGGGTTGGCGCCGTTATCGCCATGGTATCCATCGGCATGGGGGTCCGGGATAAGGTATCCAGCTCGATTGCCAGTCTGGGCAGCAATTTGATTATTGTCACCCCGGGAGCGGCTTCCACCTCCGGGGTAAGACAGGCGGCCGGCAGCAATACCACCCTGACCCTGAAGGATTCCGAGGCCATCGCGCGGGAAGTCGGCGGCATCGGTGCGGTTGCCCCCAGTGTCAGCAAACAATACCAGTTGGTTGCCGGCAATATGAACTGGACGACCAGCGTGCAGGGCACAACGCCGGACTATTTGGAGGTGCGCAACTTAAGCGTGCAGGCCGGCAGCTTTATTACCGACGACGATGTTGACAGCCGGAACCGGGTGGCGGTCATCGGTACTTCGGTAGCCAGTAATTTATTCGACACCATAAATCCGATCGGCCAGAGCATCCGTATCAATAATGCGCCTTTTACCGTTATCGGCGTATTGGAAAGCAAAGGGCAGTCCGCCG
>JAEZQV010000486.1 GCA_023441125.1 Bacillota bacterium | reverse complement strand
CTAAGGATAACAACGCAGATGGGCGTTTGTAGACAGTCGCTTTTTACGCGGCCCTGTGGTGTAGCGGTCTAACATGCCGCCCTGTCACGGCGGAGATCGACGGTTCAAATCCGTTCAGGGTCGCCATAAGCAGAGAGCCAAGTTTTTAGGAACGATAGTGACGTGAAAACTTGTGCGAATCGCTTAGTTCTGAGCGGTAGCAAAGAATTTCCTTTCCCGCCTCGGTAGCTCAGTCGGTAGAGCAGAGGACTGAAAATCCTCGTGTCGACAGTTCGATTCTGTCCTGAGGCACCAGTTATGCGGAAGTAGCTCAGTGGTAGAGCATCGCCTTGCCAAGGCGAGGGTCGCGAGTTCGAATCTCGTTTTCCGCTCCATACAGACGGCGGCATAGCCAAGTGGTAAGGCAGAGGTCTGCAAAACCTTTACTCCCCAGTTCAAATCTGGGTGCCGCCTCCACAAAAAAATAAAAACCACCGTTACGTGGTTTTTATTTATCCTCTTAGACAGAAAAATTTCGCTCCCGGATAAGGGACAATATTGATTGGTACTTCGCCGGATACTCGGCGCCAGCCGTGTTTCTTTATATTATGCCGGGGTGGCGGAACTGGCAGACGCAACGGACTTAAAATCCGTCGGAAAGAAATTTCCGTACCGGTTCGATTCCGGTCCTCGGCACCAGTAAAATAAACGCTTCGCTGTTATACAGTGAAGCGTTTATTTTTATACACGGAATCTTTTCAGACTTTTACATCACCGGTGTTTACGCCGTCCTGCTTAGTAAGGCCAGACATCGTGCCGTTAATATTGTCAAATTAGGATAATGGGCTGATCTTAGCCAAAAAATCTATTACATGCTGACGATACTCTGGTTTATGACTGAAAATGGACATCGCATGCGCATCGTTGGGGAAGATGTGCTTGAGTCTAACCCCTTTGGTTGACTGATACAGTTGCTCGCACATATATTCAGGGACCAGGATATCTGCTGCGCCGTGCAGATAGAGGATCGGCGTGGTTACATTCCTGACCGATTGGACAGGAGAGACATCCTGAAAGCGCCAGCCTGACTGCCAGTTAGCCGCAAGGCTGGCGTACCATAACAGAAGTTTGGTCCAAAAAGAAGAGTGCAGGTTTACCGCAACAGCAATCTGCTGGGTAAGCAGCTCTGCTAAATCGGAGTAAGCACTGTCGGCGACGTAAAATTGCACCCGGTGGGTGGCTTCATTCATTTCGGCGTGCATCAGGGCGGTGGCAGCGCCCATTGATACACCGTGTATGCCGATGATGCCGCCCGGATTGTGCTGTTCTACCCAATCAACCCACTGATCAAGATCATATCTTTCATAATAGCCCCAGGTTACTGATTCGCCACCGCTTTGGCCGCTTGCGCGCGAATCATAAATTAATACATTATAGCCGGCGCGCCAATATATCGGCGCGTACCAGAGGCCCATTAACCGGCTGCCGGCAATGCCGTGTACAAATATGACAGTATTATTGGTAGGCTTGGGATTAGGCAGGTAAGAGCCCTGTAATATATATCCCTGGCGGGACTTAAGACTGATGTTTTTCCAGTTTTTATTTTTTATACCGTCATCCAGTGTCGCTTGCAGCGACTGAAATCGCCGGGCATCAAACCGCGTATGCCAGACACAGAACTGTTTGTAAAATGCATTACCGGCCACCAGGCCAACTGCATTGACGATTATAAACAAGACGAAGAGGATTGCCAACAACAGGCCGGTTGTCTGCAGCCATACCTTTCTCTTCAGTGTTCTGGTTTCATGATCTTTGTACATAGGGTTTCCTCCGCTAAAATTACACCCGTAGCTGATAACATGCGTTGATAGTATCATATAATTATAACTATCGTCCAGGGGCGAGTAGTTATATAGAAAAATATCCAAAAAACATCAAGGATTTTCAATATATGCGTCGAATTGTGCCGATGGGGTGAAATCATTGAGTGCTCTTACGACTGAGATAATTAGCCTTACCATTGAATTACTAAAAAATATGAGTGTTATTAGTATCATTCTTTTTTTATGTTTGCAGCGGTATCCACAGATTATTCCGCACAGGCATGGTAAGTTTAGCTGGCAGGGTACGGCTTTTTTTTCGCTCCTGGCTTGCGCATTTATGATCGTAACACTGGCTGCCAACGGAATGATCGTAGATCTGCGGGCATCCTCCATTATTCTCGCGGCCGTTTATTTGGGGATGCGGGAAAGTATAATGGTTGCCTTTATAACTGTCATTATCCGCATAGCAATTGGACCAGGCTGGCTGCCCTGGGCAGTTACGGCCCTGTTCTTAGGGCCGATAAGCGTTCTGGTTTTGCAACGGATGACTGGCAGAAACCATATGCAGGTCTTTTTCATAACTGCGGTAATGAGTACCCTGTTTTCCTTAGGGGTATTTGTTTTGATTGGAAGTTACGATGATGGCGGGGCAATCTCGCCGGATATGCTGCAGCCTGAAAAATTGCTCAATATATTCGTGCCAATTTTCGTTGGCAACATGGTTGGCACAACCGTGCTTGACTGGGCTATCAGACGGACGATGGACAGCCGGCGGCTGCAGGATCAGCTGGCGCAAAACGAAGAGAAATACCGCCTGCTCTTTCATAGCAGTAATGATGGGATTTTAGTCAGACCTTTGAACGGAGCGGGCGGCCCTCCCCGTTTTTTGGAGGTTAATGACATGGCCTGCCAACAACTGGGATATACCCGGGAGGAATTATTGGCCAAAACGTATGTAGACATCACTGATCCCGGGGCCAATATCAATTTCAAGGAAAATAACGACCGGATAACGCAGGCAGGTCATGCCCTGTTTCAGGTGGTAAACATCCATAAATCCGGGAAGAAAGTGCCGTTGGAAATTAACGCGCATTTATTTTCATTTGAGGGACAACCGGCAGTATTGTCTGTTACGCGGGATATTTCCGAACGCTTTGCCGCCGAAGCCGCTATCAGGGAAAGTGAGGAGCGGTTCCGTTATATGGCGAATCATGTGCCGATTATGATCTGGATGGATGACCAGAAAGGAAAGTTCATTTTCGTTAATCAGCGCTGGCGGGAGTATACCGGCAGCACTCCGGAGAATGAATGGGGCAATGGTATTCATCCGGATGATCGTCAACTGAGTCTGACAGTATACAGTAATGCTGCCCGCAAGCAAACCGTCTTCCAGGCAGAATACCGTCAGTTGCACCATGATGGCCAGTATCGCTGGGTTTCGGCGAGTGGTCTGCCAAGATATGACGCGCAAGGTGAATTTGCCGGTTTTATTGGCTGCTGTGTGGACATTCATGATAAAAGGCTGGCCACCGAGGCCTTACAGCAGGCTCATCAGCACTTGGAACGGCGAGTTGAGGAGAGAACAGCGGATTTAGCTATCGCCAACCGGATATTAGCACAGGAAATAATTGAACGTGAAGCAATGGAAGAGCGCTATCGAATGCTGTTTAACAGCGTACAGGATGCCTTGTTTTTGTGGAGCGTCAGTGAAAATGGCAATCCGGGAAAATATATTGAGGTAAATGATGTTGCTTGCCGCAAACTGGGCTACACCAGGGAAGAATTGTTTATGTTAACACCATTCAGCATTAATTCCCACGCCAAAAAGTTGTTTGGTCTTGTCACGCTTATGAAAGAACGTCAGGACAGACAGGTCATTTTTGAAAGCTGCTATGTTACGAAAGACGGCAGCTCTTTTCCGGTCGAAATCCATGCTTGTGTATTTCAGCTAAATGGAATACCGGTAGGTCTGTCGATCGTTCGTGACATTACAGAACGAAAAAAATCAGAAATGGATCTGCTGCAGGCCCGGGAGCGAAATGCCAAGACGGAGAAGCTGGCCTTTCTCGGTGAGATTGCCGCCAGTATTGCCCATGAGATAAATCAGCCGCTGACAGCCATTAAAGTGATTGCCGACAGCATATTGATGTGGTCAAAAGGCGGACATCCCTATGATTTAGCTGAGTTTACCGACGATATACGTACTATTTCCAGTCAATCCCGGCGGGCTGCCGACATCATCAGTTATATCCGCAAGCTTATTCAGGTCAACCAGCAGCTGAAACGGGAATTTTTCAGTTTGAATGATGCAGTTATCAATTCAATTAAACTAATGGAGTTAGAGTTAAGCCGCTGTAATGCTGTGGTAACGCTGGAACTGGCTGCGGCGCTGCCGGCAATGTATGGCTCGCTTACTTATATGGAACACGCGATTGTCAACCTGATATATAACGCGATACAAGCGGCGGGCACCATGGAGAACAAAGAAATACGGGTCCAGATTAAAACGTGGATTGATGAAAGTGTCTGGTTTAGCATTGAAGACAACGGGACAGGTGTACCCGAGTCCGCCCAAAAAATGATTTTCGATGCATTTTATACCACCAAACCAATGGGAATGGGGCTGGGCCTGGCCATAGTCCAATCGGTTATGCTCAGTCATAGCGGTGTGATTACCGTAACCGACAATCAATGGGGAGGAGCAACATTCACGATACAATTCAGGCTAAACAAGGCAGAATTATAGATAGAAAGAGGCGAACAGAAAATGAATCTCATCCTGGTAGATGATGATATAATTGTCCGTCATTCGGTCGGTAAGTTTTTGCGAAAAACCGGTCATCACGTAATCGAATGCTCGTCTGGCGAGGAGGCTCTGACCCTGTGCCGGACGGAAGATTTTCCCTTGGTGATCAGTGATATACGCATGCCCGGCATGTCCGGCCTGGAGTTGTTAAAAGAAATACGGGCGCTGCCGGCCCGCCATACCGAGGTAGTGCTTTTTACCGGTCATGGTACGGTTGAATCGGCGGTTGAAGCCTTGCGGGCCGGCGCTTTCGACTATCTTTTGAAACCAATTAATGTGGAAGAACTGGTTGTGGTTATTGACCGGGTGGCGGAGCATCAGGCATTACTGCGCGAAAATGAACGTTTGACCAGTCAGTTTCAGGAGGAAGTAAAGGTTGCTACGCAGGAGGCAGTTGAAGAAGTCCAGCGGTTGCGGCAAATCGTCGCCAAGGCGGTCGGGGTAGGTGAAGTGGGCTTGTTTTCGCCAACTATGAAAGATATCACGCGGCGGGCCGAAATGTATAATCAGGACCGGGCGATCCCGGTGCTTATTCAGGGCGAAACCGGCACCGGCAAAGAAGTTGTCGCCAGGATGATTCATAATGGCGCCGCCGGGACCTCCGCGCCATTCGTCGACATTAATTGTGCAGCTTTGACCCCCAGCCTGTTTGAAAGCGAACTATTCGGCTATGAGGCCGGTTCCTTTACCGGCGGCCTGCTAAAGGGGCAAAAAGGCAAGCTTGATATTGCAGCTGGCGGAACCTTGTTCCTGGATGAAATTGGCGAAATGCCGCTTGATTTGCAGGCCAAGTTGCTGCGTGTGTTGCAGGAGAAAGAGTTTTACCGGGTGGGTGGGCTCCGCAAGGTCAAGACCGATGTGCGCATCATCTGTGCGACCAATGTTGATTTACTGGAATCCGTCGAGAAAGGCTTGTTTAGAAAGGATTTGTATTACCGTCTGAATGTAGGGCAAATAACAATTCCGCCGCTCCGGGAGCGGGTTGACTCGATTGTACCGTTGGCGGAAATGTTTCTCCGGCGTTTCGCGCGGGAAAAAGGGAAAGCCTTCCGGGCAATCAGTAACAGTGCGGCGCAAAGCCTCTGCGGGCATTCCTGGCCGGGAAATGTAAGGGAATTAAAGAATGCTATTGAATGGGT
>JAEZQV010000442.1 GCA_023441125.1 Bacillota bacterium | reverse complement strand
GGCTATGCTTATGATGATCGCCAGAGTTACCGCATCACTACCATTCAAAACCTGCATGGCGGCAATTATAAATACATTAGTCTGCCTCATCTTAAAATTGAGGCGGTTACGCTTTTGACCACGGTATGCAAGATTCAGGAAGAACTGGGCGAACTTACGCAGTTTCTCGGCAAGCATGCCGGCGCCTCCGGCGAGCAGGCCCGTCTGGCCGCCGCCGAGGTAAACCGGGGGGCGGCGCTGGAACTGCTGGATGTTGCCCAGTGCTGTTTCACCATGATGTACATTCTGGCCGAACGGTATGCTGTCGATATTGAGGCCCTGGTTGCCGGCCATGTGGACAAGCTGCGGCGAAAAGGCTATTGCTAGGCGCGGGGTATGCAGCGAAGATAAACACAGGTATACACAATGTATTGGACGCATATAGTTACTGGTAGTGAAAATAATAGTGATACAGGGCGAATTGACTGCATACAGATGATTGACAAGTTTTACACAATTGAGGTACAATGGGTGTTGCGTAGAAAAGAGGTGTGATGATATGCAAACATATGTGGTGGCTTTTACTGTTGCCTTGGCAGCAGCCTACTTTATCACCCCGCGTGTTAAGGAACTAGCCATTAAAGCGGGAGCGCTCGATGCTCCGGACGCTCGTAAAGTGCATACGATTCCAACTCCCCGTATGGGCGGACTGGCGATATATTTTGGTTTTGTGCTGGCGGTATTATCCAGCATGCGTGTCAGTCACGAGATCCTGGGATTATTATTGGGGGGGACTGTCATCCTGGCAGTCGGTGTAATAGACGACTTAAAGCAGCTGCCGCCTAAGGTCAAACTGCTTGGTCAAATTGTAGCCGCAATTGTACTTGTATTATTTGACATTCGCATTGAATGGCTGACAAATCCGTTTGGTGATATGATTTATGTCAATTATTTGTCAATCCCGCTTACTATCTTCTGGGTAGTGAGCCTGACCAACACCGTCAACCTGATTGACGGCCTGGACGGTTTGGCGGCCGGAGTTTCGACAATCGCTTCGGTGACTATCCTCTTAGTGGCGCTCGAACAAGATCTTTGGACCGTAGCCATTCTGACGGCGGCTTTGGCCGGCAGCGCGCTTGGTTTCCTGCAGCATAATTTTAATCCGGCTAAGATTTTTATGGGTGACACCGGCAGCATGTTCTTAGGCTATATGCTGGCTGCCGTTTCTATACTGGGCACTGTTAAGAGTGCCGCCACCATTGCCTTGGTTGTGCCGATTGTAGCGCTGGGACTGCCGATTATGGACACTGCTTTTGCCATTATCCGCCGCTATATGAACGGCCGGCCGATTTTTAAACCCGATAAAGGACATCTGCATCACCGGCTGCTGGCCATGGGGTTAAGTCAGAAGCAGGCCGTGCTGCTGATGTATGTCATTAGCGGTTGTCTGGGCGTAAGTGCGATTGCCCTGACAGAAGTAAGCAAAGCTTATGCCGCTTTTATTTTGCTTGCCATCATTACGGTTGCCTTTTTCGGCGCCAAAAAAATCGGTGTGCTGAGCAATAATGAAGGCGTGCTCAAAAGCAGTGATTCGGTTAAAAGCCATTAACCGGGTTGCTTCATAACTATTTAGCATAACTACTGGGGCGGGCAATTATTGCCCGCCTTGAATTTATTGAGAAAGAGAGTATAATTTACTGTTAGCAGCTTGTTTTGGCCCAAGGCTGGTACAAGCCATGGCTGTTTGCAATGGGTTGCATGAATTTTCCCATTATTTATTGCCAACGAAGGGAGCACCTATATATGTCGCATATTAAAGTTATGACTGTCTTTGGCACCCGGCCGGAAGCTATCAAGATGGCGCCTGTTGTTTTGGAATTAGCCCGGTATCCCGCATACATAACCCCGGTTGTGGCCGTAACCGCCCAGCACCGGGAAATGCTGGACCAGGTTCTTAATCTATTTGCTATTACACCTGATTATGATTTGGACATCATGAGTCAGGGCCAAACTTTGTTTGAAATCAGCTGCCGGGCCATGCACGGACTAAATCAGGTGCTGACTGCCGCCAAGCCGGACATTGTTCTGGTTCATGGCGATACCACCACAACCTTTGCCGGGGCGCTGGCTGCCTATTACCACCAGATTCCTGTCGGCCATGTGGAGGCGGGACTCAGAACCGGCGATAAATATTCGCCGTTCCCCGAGGAGATGAACCGCAAACTGACAGGTGCGCTCACCGATATTCATTTTGCGCCGACAGCCACGGCCAAGAACAATCTTCTCCGGGAAAATGTTCAGCCTGACACCATTGTGGTTACCGGCAATACCGTAATTGACGCCCTTAAAGCGACCGTTAATCCGGATTATCAGTTTACCGACCCGTTGCTTAAACAGGTTGACTTTACCCGCCGGCGCGTTATCCTGGTTACCACCCACCGGCGCGAAAACCTGGGGGAACCTATGCGCCATGTCTATCAGGCCTTAAAAGATATTGTTACGGCCTTTGCCGACGTTGAGATTGTTTTTCCCGTACATAAAAACCCGCTGGTGCGGCAGGTTGTCCAGGCGGAATTGGGCGGACTGCCGCGGGTGCACCTGATTGACCCGCTTGATTATCAGCCTTTCGCCAACCTGATTGCCAGATCCTATCTGGTATTGACGGATTCCGGCGGCATTCAGGAGGAGGCTCCGGCCATTGGCAAACCGGTACTGGTCTTACGCGACACCACGGAGCGGCCGGAAGCCGTAACAGCCGGGACCGTTAAGCTGGTTGGCACCGACCGGGAGCGGGTTTACCGGGAGACCGAGGAATTGCTCCGCAATGCAGCCGAGTATCACCGCATGGCCAATGCCGTTAATCCCTATGGCGACGGTCAGGCGGCCAGCCGGATTGTCAAAGCGATCTTATACAAGTATAAGCTGACGGCGCAGCAGCCGGATGAATTTGAAGTAACCGGCATGTAACAGCACGGTACAATACGTTGAAATTTGTCAAATTTTTATTGTTTTCTGTATTTGGTAGCAGGATTTTTGCTTAACGGCAGAGAATAGCAATACTCGGATACCGGCTTTTTTTGGTACTTTTTCCTGCTGTCGTAATAAACTGTTACACTGGCAGGAAAAGGCTGGCTAAGAATAATATCTCTTTATTGTAGTGGTTATAATATGTAAGACTAACTGCCGGGGCAAATAAGAGGTGACTGAATTGCCGGGGAAACAGGATGGGGTATGGTCAGCGGTTAGTTTGGCAGGAACAATCGGCCTGCATATGGTTGCCACTGTGGCTGTCGGCCTGTTTCTGGGACGCTGGGCTGATGTGTATTTAAGTACCTCTCCCTGGTGTACCGTGTCCGGTATTGTGCTGGGCATGTTGGCCGGCTTGTGGTCTACCTACAAAAAAATTATGAAATTATAAAATTATAAAGGATGTTATAGTGTTTAATGTAGGTTTTGCTGAAAATTATTCCGGCCAAGTACGACAAACGTTACTGCATCTGCTGGCCTGGGGGTTATTTATAACCCTCAGTGCTTTGTTATCAAAGCAAATATTCCTGATACCCGGCTTAGTAATAGGGTGGACAAGCAGTGTAATCTACTTTTTGCTGATGTGCCGCCGGGTAAAGAAAAGCCTGGACCTACCGCCGGAAAAAGCGCTGGCATCCATGCGCGCGGGCTGGCTGGTACGGTTTGTCTTTATGATTTCCATGCTTGTCTTAGCAAGCAATGTCCCGGGTATTAACTTCTGGGCGGCAGTAGTGGGACTCTTCTCACTTCACATAGTATTAATGGTAAATGCCGTATGTATCGTGGTTTCCGGACTTATAGCAAATTTAGGCAAGTCCAAATCTAACTGAGGAAAGGAGTGAAAGTAAAGTATGGGACATGGTGGAGGAGGGCATGAGATTGGGGGACATAAGCTGGCGCATTTGGCCGGACTGACCTTTAATCTCGACACCTTATACATGACATGGCTGGCGATGGCGATAGTCATAATTCTGTCGGTTCTTGCCACGCGCCGGGTGG